>JALORJ010000064.1 GCA_025459035.1 Burkholderiales bacterium | reverse complement strand
CTGGCGGCGCGCGATCCGGTGCTGTTCGAGGCATGGCGGGCCTGGGTACGCGCGGCCCGCGACCCCGAAGACGGTCTCGACGGCCCGCGTTGACCGGTTTCACGGGGCGCCGGTATCTTCGGAGGTTCCCCTCGAAAACCAGCGCTCCGCGGGGAGAGCGCGAAACGGACCCTCCCATGGAACTCAGCGGCGCGGAAATCACCGTGCGCTGCCTCGCCGACGAAGGCGTCGAACATCTGTTCGGCTACCCCGGCGGTGCGGTGCTGCACATCTACGACGAACTGTTCAAGCAGGACCGGGTACAGCACATCCTGGTACGCCATGAACAGGCCGCCGTACATGCCGCCGACGGATACGCCCGCGCGAGCCAGAAGCCGGGCGTGGTCCTCGTGACGTCCGGGCCCGGCGTCACCAACGCGATCACCGGCATCGCGACGGCGTACATGGATTCCGTCCCGATGGTCATCGTGACCGGCCAGGTGCCGACGCACGCGATCGGCCAGGACGCCTTCCAGGAAGTCGACACGGTCGGCATCACCCGGCCGTGCGTGAAGCACAACTTCCTCGTCAAGGACGTGCGCGATCTCGCGACGACCATCAAGAAGGCGTTCTTCATCGCCACGACCGGGCGTCCCGGGCCGGTGGTCGTCGACATCCCGAAGGACATCACCACCGCGCGCTGCGAGTACGAGTACCCGAAGAGCGTGTCGCTGCGCTCGTACAACCCGGTGCTGAAGGGCCACAGCGGCCAGATCCGCAAGGCGCTGCAGCTGCTGCTCGAAGCGAAGCGGCCGATGATCTACACCGGGGGCGGCATCGTGCTGGGCGAGGCGGCGGCGGAGCTCGCGCAGCTCGTGCGCGCGCTGGGCTATCCGTGCACCAACACGCTGATGGGGCTGGGCGGCTACCCGGCCACCGATCCGCAGTTCCTCGGCATGCTGGGAATGCACGGCACCTACGAAGCCAACATGGCGATGCAGCACTGCGACGTGCTGCTCGCGGTCGGCGCCCGCTTCGACGACCGCGTGATCGGCAACCCGAAGCACTTCGCGACCGAGGAGCGCCGCATCGTCCACGTCGACGTCGACCCGTCGTCGATCTCCAAGCGCGTGAAGGTCGACGTGCCGATCGTGGGCGACGTGCGCGAGGTGCTGGCCGAGATGAATCGCCAGCTCGCGGCGCTGCCCGCGAAGCCCGATCCGGGCGCGATCAAGGCGTGGTGGACCCAGATCGAGCTGTGGAAGGCGCGCGACTGCCTCAAGTACGACCGCGAGGCCAAGGTCATCAAGCCGCAGGCCGTGGTGTCGAAGCTCTACGAGCTGACCCGCGACGCCGACACCTACGTGAGCTCGGACGTCGGCCAGCACCAGATGTGGGCGGCGCAGTTCTACAAGTTCGACAAGCCGCGCCGCTGGCTCAACTCGGGCGGGCTGGGCACCATGGGCGTCGGTCTGCCGTACGCGATGGGCGCGCTGCTCGCGCATCCGGACTGCACGTCGGTGTGCGTGACCGGCGAGGCGTCGATCCAGATGTGCATCCAGGAGCTGTCGACCTGCAAGCAGTACCGGTTGCCCGTCAAGATCGTGAACCTGAACAACCGCTACATGGGCATGGTCCGCCAGTGGCAGGAGTTCTTCCACGGCAACCGCTATGCGGAGTCGTACATGGACGCCCTGCCCGACTTCGTCAAGCTCGCCGAGAGCTACGGCCACGTCGGCATGCGCATCGAGAACCCCGGCGACGTCGAAGGCGCGCTGCGCGAGGCGCTGGCGCTGAAGGACCGGCTCGTGTTCATGGACTTCATCACCGACCAGACCGAGAACGTGTTCCCGATGGTCCCGGGCGGCAAGGGGCTGTCCGAGATGATCCTGGTCTGAGGGGCGGTCCATCGTGAGACACATCATCTCGCTGCTGCTCGAGAACGAAGCCGGTGCGCTGTCGCGCGTCGCAGGGCTGTTCTCGGCGCGTGGCTACAACATCGAATCGCTCACCGTGGCGCCGACCGAGGACGCCACGATGTCGCGGATGACCGTCGTGACCTCCGGGTCCGACGACGTCATCGAGCAGATCACCAAGCAGCTCAACAAGCTGGTGGACGTGGTGAAGGTGGTGGACCTGTCCGAGGGCGAGCACATCGAGCGCGAACTGATGCTCGTCAAGGTGCGCGCCAGCGGCAAGGACCGCGAGGAGATGAAGCGGATGGCGGACATCTTCCGCGGCCGCGTCATCGACGTCACCGACAAGTCGTACACCATCGAACTGACGGGCACGGGCCAGAAGCTCGACGCCTTTCTCGAGGCGCTCGAAGAGGGCGTCGTGCTGGAGACGGTGCGTACCGGCGCCTCGGGCATCGGGCGCGGGGAACGCATTCTCAGGATCTGATGCCGCACGCCGCGCCTGACGCGGCCGGCCGACAAGGACGACGACGATGAAGGTCTTCTACGACAAGGACGCCGATCTCTCCCTGATCAAGGGCCGCAAGGTCACGATCGTGGGTTACGGCTCGCAGGGCCACGCGCACGCGCTCAACCTGCACGACTCCGGCATCAAGGTCACGGTGGGGCTGCGCAAGGGCGGCGCTTCGTGGGACAAGGCGAAGAAGGAAGGGCTCGCGGTGAAGGAGGTCGGTGATGCCGTGAAGGGCGCCGACTTCGTCATGATGCTGCTGCCCGACGAGAACATCGCGAAGGTGTACCGCGAAGAGGTCGAGCCGAACATCAAGAAGGGCGCGACGCTCGCCTTCGCGCACGGCTTCAACATCCACTACGGTCAGGTCGTCCCGCGTGGCGACATCGACGTGGTGATGATCGCGCCCAAGGCGCCGGGTCACACGGTGCGCGGCACCTACGTCCAGGGCGGCGGCACGCCGTGCCTGATCGCGATCGCGCAGGACACCACGAAGAAGGCGCGCGACATGGCGCTGTCGTACGCGGCCGCCATCGGCGGTGGCAAGGCCGGCGTGATCGAGACCACGTTCCGCGAAGAGACCGAGACCGACCTGTTCGGCGAGCAGGTCGTGCTGTGCGGTGGCACCACGGCGCTCATCCAGGCCGGGTTCGAGACGCTGGTCGAGGCCGGCTACGCACCCGAGATGGCGTACTTCGAGTGCCTGCACGAACTGAAACTGATCGTGGACCTGATCTACGAGGGCGGCATCGCCAACATGCGCTACTCGATCTCGAACAACGCCGAGTACGGCGACTTCACGCGCGGCCCGCGGATCATCACCGACGAGACCAAGGCCGAGATGAAGCGCATCCTGACCGAGATCCAGACCGGCCGCTACGCGCAGGAATTCCTGCTCGAGAACCAGACCGGTGCGACCAAGCTCGGCGCGATGCGGCGCATCGGTCGCGAGCACGCGATCGAGCAGGTCGGCGCGAAGCTGCGCGACATGATGCCGTGGATCAAGAAGAACCGGCTGGTCGACACGACGCGCAACTGATCGACGGGCCGCGGCCCGTGACCGCGCGTGCCGTCGGCACGCCGGTCACGCGGTCGGGCGTGTTCCACATCCCGGGGCGCGACGTGCGCCCCGCGTCGTTCCCGGGGGGACCTGCACGATGGCTGCACCGACCTGGCCGCATCCGCTGATCGCCCGCGAGGGCTGGCCTTGGCTGGCCGGCGCGATCGCGCTGGCGCTGCTGGCCACGTGGGGGGCAGGCGCGTGGTCCCTGCCGCTGTGGATCCTGGCGGTGTTCGTGCTGCAGTTCTTCCGCGATCCGCCGCGTGTCGTGCCGCCCGATCCGCGCGCCGTGCTGTCGCCGGCCGACGGTCGCATCGTCGTCGTCGGCCGTGCGCGCGATCCGTGGACCGACCGCGACGCGCTGAAGATCAGCGTCTTCATGAACGTGTTCAACGTCCATTCGAACCGCGCGCCGGTCGACGGCACCGTGCGTCACGTCGACTACAAGCGCGGTGCGTTCGTCAACGCCGCGCTCGACAAGGCCTCGACCGAGAACGAACGCAACGCGCTGGTGATCACGCTGCCGGACGGGCGCGAGCTCACCTGCGTGCAGGTCGCCGGTCTGGTTGCGCGGCGGATCCTCTGCTACGTGGGCGTCGGCGATCGGCTGGCGCGCGGTCAGCGCTACGGCTTCATCCGCTTCGGCTCGCGTGTCGACCTGTACCTGCCGCCGGAGGCGACGCCGCTCGCGCAGGTCGGCGACAAGGTCGCCGCGACGTCGACGGTGCTCGCGACGCTGCCGCCGCGCTGACGCGCGCTGCGGGCGCCGCGGTTACCCTCGGCCGATGGAACGACCCGCCCCGCGCGCCCGCTGGCTGCTCAAGCGCGGCCGCTTCCGCCCGGGCATCTACTGGCTGCCCAACGCGATCACGACCGCCGCGCTGTTCGCGGGCTTCTACGCGATCGTGCAGGCCATGAACGAGCGCTGGGCGGTGGCGGCCGCCGCCATCTTCGTCGCGATGGTGTTCGACGGACTCGACGGCCGGGTCGCGCGTCTGACCCGCACGCAGAGCGCGTTCGGTGCCGAGTTCGACTCGCTGTCCGACATGGTGTCGTTCGGCGCCGCCCCGGCGCTGGTCATCTACGAGTGGGCGCTGCGCGGCATGGGCAAGTACGGCTGGGCGGCGGCGTTCGCGTACTGCGCGTGTGCGGCGCTGCGGCTGGCGCGCTTCAACACCAACATCGCGGTCGTCGACAAGCGCTTCTTCCAGGGGCTGCCCAGCCCCGCGGCGGCGGCGCTGGTGGCGGGATTCGTCTGGGCGTCCGAGACCTACCGCTTCAGCGGCGGCGAGGTGCGTCTGATCGCGGTCGCGGTCACGGTGATCGCGGCCTTCACGATGGTGAGCGACATCCCGTTCTGGAGCGGCAAGGACATCAACCTGCGACGCAGCGTCCCGTTCTGGGTCATCGTGCTGATCGCCCTGGGCGTGGCCTTCCTGTTCTTCGTCGCCGACAACCTGCCCGAGGTGTTGTTCACGGTGGCCGCGATCTACGCGGCGTCGGGTTACGTCGTCTGGGCGGCACGGGTCGTCGCGCGGCGCCGCGGCGGCGGGCCGCCGCCCGCTCCGCCGCCGGGGGTCACGTCGTGACGCGTGCCCGATCGGCCTGCGCGATCGGCGCGTGCGGTTTTTTGCCGCGCCAGCGGTTGCGAGCCGGCGGCGCGCTCCCGTATCTTCAGGCCATGTCGTTCCAGCACACCCCCCTCGCAACGCTGCGCGCCACCCCGGCGCCGGTTGCGCACGCGGCCGGCCTCCTGCCGCTGACCGGGCTGCTGCTGCGCGTTCGCGCGCACTGAACCCACCCCCTCCCCGCCGTACCCCGTCCCCTGCGCACCCACGAGGTGTCGGGGAACCTCTTCACAATCCGGCCCGGCCGCATGTCGCGAGGCGCCGCCGGACGTCCCGACCGGACGTCCCCGCCCGCCGTGAACGCCGCGCTTCCACAGGAGAGACACCGATGTCCGGCAACCAGCTCGTGATCTTCGACACCACCCTGCGCGATGGCGAACAGAGCCCCGGCGCGTCGATGACGCGCGACGAGAAGATCCGTATCGCCCGCCAGCTCGAGAAGCTGCGCGTCGATGTCATCGAGGCCGGCTTTCCGGCCGCGTCGAACGGCGACTTCGAGGCCGTGCGCGCCGTCGCGCAGGTAATCAAGGACTCGACGGTGTGCGGGCTCGCACGCGCCGCCGAGAACGACATCCGGCGCGCGGCCGACGCGCTGAAGGACGCGGCCTCGGGGCGCATCCACGTGTTCCTCGCGACCAGCCCGATCCACATGGAGAAGAAGCTGCGCATGACGCCCGACCAGGTCGTCGAGCGCGCGGTGCAGTCGGTGACGCTCGCACGCAGCCTGCGCGACGACATCGAGTTCTCGCCGGAGGACGCTGGCCGCTCCGAGATCGACTTCCTCTGCCGCATCCTCGAGCAGGTGATCGCCGCCGGCGCGCGCACGATCAACATCCCCGACACCGTGGGCTACAACGTGCCCGACCAGTTCGGTCGCCTGATCCGTACGCTGATCGAGCGCATCCCGAACAGCGACCAGGCCGTGTGGTCGGTGCACTGCCACAACGACCTCGGGCTCGCGGTGGCCAATTCGCTGTCGGCCGTGATGAACGGCGCACGCCAGATCGAGTGCACCGTCAACGGCCTGGGCGAGCGTGCCGGCAACGCGTCGCTCGAGGAAGTGGTGATGGCGGTACGCACGCGACGCGACTTCTTCCAGTGCGACACCCGCATCGACACCACGCAGATCGTCGCGGCCTCGAAGCTCGTGTCGAACATCACCGGCTTCCCGGTGCAGCCGAACAAGGCGATCGTCGGTGCCAACGCGTTCGCGCACGAGTCCGGCATCCACCAGGACGGCGTGCTGAAGAACCGCGAGACCTACGAGATCATGCGGGCCGAGGACGTCGGCTGGACCGCCAACAAGCTCGTGCTGGGCAAGCTCTCGGGGCGCAACGCGTTTCGCCAGCGTCTGCGCGATCTGGGCATCGAGCCCGACAGCGAGGAGGCGGTGAACGCCGCGTTCGCACGCTTCAAGGATCTCGCCGACCGCAAGACCGAGATCTTCGACGAGGACCTGCACATGCTCGTGGCGGCCGACGCCGCGGCGGCGGAGCAGGAGCACTTCAAGCTCGTGTCGATGCGCGTGCAGTCCGAGACCGGCGAGACACCGTCGGCCGATGTCGTGGTGGTGGCGGGGACGGCCGAACAACGCGCCCGCGCCGGTGGCAGCGGTCAGGTCGACGCGGCGTTCAAGGCGATCGAGTCGATCGCCGACAGCGGCGCCGAGCTGCAGCTGTTCTCGGTCAACAGCATCACCAGCGGTACCGACGCGCAGGGCGAGGTGACCGTGCGGCTGAAGAAGGAGGGGCGCATCGTCAACGGCGCAGGCGCCGACACCGACATCGTCGTCGCTTCGGCCAAGGCGTACATCAACGCGCTGAACAAGCTGCACGCGAACCTGCAGCGCGCGCATCCGCAGGTCTGAGGGCGCGACCCGACCGATCCGCACGCTCGCCGCGATGTTCGGCCGGGCGCGCGCAGCGCGGTCGAGCGCGCCCGCGCCAGCCCTGCGGCCCGTCGACGCCTTCGCACTGACGGTCGTCACGCCGACCACCGGCAAGGCGAGTCTCGAGGCGCTGATCGCGTCGATGGATGCGCAGCAGGGCGCGCCGGGCATCCTGCACCTGCTGCTGTGGGACGAGGTGCGCGACGCATCCGCCGTCGACCCGCGCAGCTACGACGGGCCGACGCGTCGCTCGCTCGAGTGCCCGTGGGGACTCGGGCGCAACGGCGATGCGCCCGGGTCGCCGCTGCGCGCCGTCGGGCTGATGGCCGCGCCGACGCCGTGGGTGACGTTCGCCGACGACGACGTGCGCTGGGCGCCCGATCACGTCGCGGCGCTGCTGGCCGCCGCAGGCAGCGGCCAGTGGGCATCCACGCTACGCGCCGTCGAGGCGCCGGACGGCACGCCGCTCGGCGTCGATCGCTTCGAGTCGGTCGGCGACGACCCGCAGCGGCGCACCCCTTGGGAAATGGTCGACAACAACTGCCTGCTGTTCCGGCGCGAGTGGGGCGTCGCAGCCGCGGCGCAGTACCGCGAGACGCGCGCCTACGACGACGACCGGCGCATGTACGCGCTGCTCAAGGCGCAGGCGGGTCCGCGCGGGCGCACGGGTCGGCCGACCCTCGTCCACACGTGTCCGGAGCGCCTGGTGCCGTTCTTCCGCGAGTTCTGCAGCCCGGACTGACGTCCGCCCGGCCCGCACGTGCGTGCATCGAGGCCGGTGCCGTCGCTTATCCTCGCAGCATGACTGCGCCCTCCCGTTGCCCGCGGCCGCTGCCGGCCCGAGACCGATGACCGCGATGCACCGCATCGTCATCGTCGGCGGCGGCGCCGGCGGCCTCGAACTCGCGACGCAGCTGGGCGATCGCCTCGGCCGGCGCGGTCGCGCGCAGGTCACGCTGGTCGACCGCGCCCGCACGCATCTCTGGAAGCCGCTGCTGCACCAGGTGGCCGCCGGCAGCATGGACATGAACGACCATGCGCTCGACTACCTGGCGCAGGCGCGCTGGCACCACTTCCGCTTCCAGCTGGGCGAGATGCGCGGCCTCGACCGCGTCGCGAAGACCATCCGCCTCGCGCCGCTTGCCGATGCCGAGTCCGGCGCCGCGGTGATGCCGGAGCGCGACCTGCCGTATGACACGCTGGTGATGGCGGTCGGCAGCCACACCAATGACTTCGGCACGGCCGGCGCAGCGGCCCACGCGATCGCGCTCGACACGCCCGAGCAGGCCGAGCGCTTCCGTTCGCGGCTGCTCAACGCGTGCCTGCGCGCGAACGCCAAGGGCGGGCCCACCGAGCCCTGGGACCTGCACGTCGCGATCATCGGTGCCGGCGCCACCGGCGTGGAACTGGCCGCCGAGCTGCACAACAGCACGCGCGAACTGGTGTCGTTCGGGCTCGACGCGATCGTGCCCGAGCGGGATCTGCGCATCGCGCTGATCGAAGCGGCGCCGCGTGTGCTGCCGGCGCTGCCGGAGCGGCTGTCCGAGTCCACCCGGCGGATGCTCGAGAAGCTCAACGTCGAAGTGCTGACCGGCGAGCGCGTGACCGAGGTCGGGCCGCGCGGCGTGAAGACCCTGTCGGGACGTGAGGTCCCGGCCGAGCTGACCGTGTGGGCGGCGGGCATCAAGGCCCCGGACTTCCTCGCCGACCTTGCGGGGCTCGAGACCAACCGCCTGAACCAGCTGGTCGTCCAGCCGACGCTGCAGACCACACGCGACGCGGCGATCTTCGCGCTCGGCGACTGCGCGGCCGTGGCCTGGCCGGAGAAGAACGGCTGGGTCCCGCCGCGTGCGCAGGCGGCACACCAGCAGGCGTCGCATCTGCTGAAGCAGATCGTGCGCGTCGTCGACGGCCATGCGCCGAAGCCGTGGACCTACCGCGACTTCGGCTCCCTCGTGTCGCTCGGGCACTACTCGACCGTCGGCAGCCTGATGGGCGGCATCACGCGCGGCAGCCTGATGATCGAAGGCTGGTTCGCGGGGCTCATGTACAAGTCGCTCTACAAGATGCACGAGTACGCGCTGCACGGCTTCTCGAAGGTCGCGCTCGACTCGCTCGCGCGGCTCATCACGCGCCGCACCGAACCGCACGTGAAGCTGCACTGAGAGCCTGTGACACAGCCCGCCACGCTTGCTCGAACTCGCCTGGTTGCGACACGCCGCGGCACGAACGCGCGGCATGGAGCGTCGCGCACCCGCGTCGGGGACTCCGGTCGACGCGGTCCTGCGGGCCGATGCGGGGGCGTCGAGCGGCGCCGCCGGCGCTGAGGTCCGCGGGCGCGCGGGTCTCCGACGTGCGATCGACCGTCCGCGTCGCCGCCGCGGTCGCGCTGGCCGCCGCCTGCGGCGCGTGTGCGCGCTTCACCTACCACGACGCCCCGCTCGCTCCCGGCGTGTCGGAAGCCACGTTCGAGCAGCGTCGTCTCGATACACCGGCCGTGCGCGACTATCTGGCGGCGCAGGGGCACGACGTGTCGACGTGGCCACCGACGACGTGGACATTGCCGTGGCTGGGCCATGCGGCCGTCGTGCTGCATCCGGACATCGCGCTGGCGCGGGCACGCGTGGCCCAGGCCACCGCCGAGACCGCGACCTCGCGCACCCGACCGCCGTGGACGCTCACCGGTCGCCCCGAATACAACAGCAAGGAGACCGACGGCGGCACGCCTTGGGGCATCGGCGCGATCGTCGGCCTGCCGCTCGATCTCGGCGGCAAGCGCGCCATTCGCACCGAGCAGCTCGAGCGTCTCGAAGCGGCCGTCGCCACCGACGTCGCCGTCGCGACGTGGCGCATCCGCAGCCGACTGCGTCGCCACGCGACCGACCTGTACGTCGCCGAGCGCACCGTCGCCGCGCTGGCCGCAG
>JALORJ010000063.1 GCA_025459035.1 Burkholderiales bacterium | reverse complement strand
GCGCCGCCTCGCGCGGGTCTTCGCCCGACAGCCACAGGGCGAGCGCCGACGGCTCGGGGCGCATCGCCTGCTGCACGAGCAGCCGCTCGAGCTGCGCGCGCTGCGCCACGCCGCCGTCGCGGGCGCGCCTGGCCCGCGACGCGAGGCGTTCGAGGTCGCGCGCGGCGCGCTCGCGGTCGGCCGCCAGCGCCCGCACGCGGCGGTCGGCGTCGCTCACGGCCTGCTCGGCGTCGCGCAGGCGGTCCGCCGCGGCATCGCGGTCGCCCTCGGAGGCGCGCAGCTCGCGCTGCACGGCGTCGAGGCGGGTGCGCAGGGCGTCGAGGTCCTCGCGTGGCGGCGGTGCGGGCGCGCCGGTCGCGCACAGCGACGCGGCGACCGCGACGCCCGCCGCGACCGCGCGCAGGATCACGCGGATCGGGCGCTCGCCTGGGCCGCGACGGCGGCCGCGCGGGCGGCGATCGCCTCGGCGTCGCCCAGGTAGAAGTGGCGCACCGGCTTCAGCGCCGCGTCGAGTTCGTAGACGAGCGGTGCCCCGGTGGGGATGTTGAGCCCGATGATCTCGGTGTCGGACACGCCGTCGAGGTACTTGATGAAGCCGCGCAGCGTGTTGCCGTGGGCGGCGACCAGCACCTGCCGCCCGGCGCGCACGTCCGGTGCGATCGCGTCGAGCCAGTACGGCACGACACGCTTCACCGTGTCGGCGAGACACTCGGTCAGCGGCAGCTGCGCGGCCGTGAGGCCCGCGTACTGCGGTTCGTGGCCGGGCCAGCGCGGGTCCTCGCGCGTCAGCGCCGGCGGCGGCACGTCGTAGCTGCGACGCCATGCCGTGACGTCCTTCTCGCCGAACTTCTGCGCGGTCTCGGCCTTGTTCAGGCCCTGCAGCGCGCCGTAGTGACGCTCGTTCAGCTGCCACGCGTGGCGCACCGGAGTCCACATGGCGTCCATCTCGTCGAGCGCGAGCCAGAGGGTGCGGATCGCGCGCTTCAGCATCGACACGTGCGCGACGTCGAATCGGTAGCCTTCGGCCTTCAGCAACCGCCCGGCCGCGCGCGCTTCCTCGCGGCCGCGCTCGGTCAGGTCCACGTCGGCCCAACCGGTGAAGCGGTTTTCCTTGTTCCAGACACTTTCGCCATGCCGCAGCAGCACGATCCGGTGACTCATCGACGGGTCCTCGAGCGGGGGTGGGATTCGCGGGCGCGGCCACGCAATCTGCAGGCCCGCGAGTGTAGGCGGCGCCGCCGGCCGTGACCCGGTCCTCCGACGCGCGCCGCGCCGACGTCGGCGCCTGGTCGGCGCTCGCGGCGCTCGCCGCGATGGTCGGCGTGCCGTGTGCGCTGCCGTTCGCGCGACTGCCGATCGCGTCGTTCACCGCCGAGTGGGTCGCCGTCGCCGCCGGCTTCGCGGCCATGGTCACCTTCGCGGCGGGCCGGCCGGCCGCGCTCGCCCGCATTCCGCGCGCGGTCGTGCTTCCGGCCGGCATCGCCACGCTGTGGGCCGTGCATGCCGCCACCGGTCACGCGGCCGACGCCCGGCTGGCGCTGCTGACGTCGCTCGTGCTGTGGTGGGCCGCCGGGGTGGTGTGGGTGGCGGCGGGCGTGCGTGACGCGCTGGGCGCCGAACGCGTCGAGCGCGTCGTCGCATGGGCCGTGGTCGGCGGAGCGGTCGCGAACGCGCTGGCCGGCCTCGTGCAGCGCGCCGGGATTCCGCCGGGGCTGCAGCCGTTCGTGATGCCGCCGCTCGATGCGCGGGTCTACGGCAACCTCGGCCAGGCCAACCATCTCGCGGACCAGCTGTGCCTCGCGCTCGCGGCGCTCGGCGCACTGGCCGGCATGACGCGCGCACCGCTCGCGCTGCTGCTCGCCCCGACGGCGCTGTTCGGGGTCGTGCTGGCGATGACCGGGTCGCGGACCGGGCTGCTCGCGCTGGTGGCACTCGCGGCGATCGGGTCCGCGGGCGCGTGGCGCGCAGTCGGCCCCGGGCGGCTTCGCCTCGGCGCGGTCGTGGCGGTGGCGCTGCTCGCGTGGGGCGCGACCGAGGCGGTGCTCGCGACGCACGCACGCGCCGGTCCGGGCGCCACGGCTGCCGGGGCCGCCGTGGTCGCGGACGACGCGTCCGGCGCGACGCCGAGCGCCGCGGCGAGACTGGCCGGCCCGCCGCCGTGGGCCGACGAGCGCGCGACCATCTGGCGCGGCGCGTGGTCCTTGTTCGTCGCGCATCCGTGGATCGGCGTGGGCGAGGGCGGCTTCGCGCGCGGCTTCTTCGACCGCGTCGCGACGCTGCCGCCGCCACATCCGCCGCTGATGACGGCGCAGGCGCACAACCTGGTGCTGCAGATCGCCGCCGAGGCCGGCATCGCCGGGCTGGTGCTGCTGTTCGCCGGTGTCGCCTGGGTCGTGGCGGATCTGCGCGCCGGTGCGCCCGGCCCCGTGCGGCGCTGGGCGGTCGCTTCCGTCGCCGTGGTCGCGCTGCACAGCGCCGTCGAGTACCCGCTCTGGTACGCCTACTTCCTCGGTCCGGTCGCGCTGTGGCTCGGGCTGGCGGGCGGCCCCGGCTGGGTGACGCCCGGCCGGTCGCGGCTGCGCCCGGTCGCCGCCGTCGCCATCGCGGCCGGCGGGGCGTTCGTGCTCGTCACGCTCTGGGCGGACTGGCGCTTCCTGCGCGACTTCGCGGGCTCGCGCCGCACCGAGTACCTCGCCCGCGGCGACGACTGGGTCCGCGAGCGCCTGCTCGGCATCTCGCGCCAGTCGCTGCTCGCGCACCTGGCCCGGCTAGGATTCGTGCGGGCGATGCGCATCGACGCCAGCCACCTCGACGACAAGCTCACGGTGTCGGCGGCGGTGATGCGCACGACGCCGACCCCGGATGTCGTCTGGCGCCATGCGCTGCTGCTGGCCGCGAGCGGTCGCGATGCCGAGGCGCGGACCTTGTGGCGCGCGGCGCGCGCCGCATATCCATCGGCCGAGACGCAGTGGGTCGCGACGGCCCGATCCGCTGCGCAGGCGGCGTCCGCGCCGCTGCCGCAGCTCGACGCTTTCGTTTCATCCGTCCAGGGAGATCTCCCGTGAAGTTCCTGCAGGACAACTGGTATCTGGTCGCGATCGCGATCGGCAGCGGCGCCGGACTGATCTGGTTCACCGTCGCCGAGAAGCTGTCGGGCATCGTGAAGGTCGGCGTCGCCGAGGCCGTGAACCTGATGAACCGGCGCGACGCGGTCGTGCTCGACGTGCGTACCCAGGGCGAGTTCGCGCAGGGCCACGTCGTCAACGCGAAGCACATCCCGGTGGCCGAACTGAAGACGCGGCTTGCGGAACTCGACAAGCTCAAGCAGAAACCGGTCATCGTGAGCTGTGCGTCCGGCGCGCGTGCGCTCGAGGCCGCGAAGCTGCTGAAGGCCGGTGGCTTCACCGAGGTGTTCGCCCTCGACGGTGGCATGCACGCATGGACGCAGGCCGCGATGCCGCTCGAGACGAAGAAGAAGTGACCGTGTCGCCGCCGCCGTCGTCTGCCCGCCTGCCGATCTCCGAGGACCCTGCCGTGCCCGCCGTCCGCATGTACTGCACCGCCGTGTGCCCCTACTGCATCGCCGCCGAACGCCTGCTCGAGCAGCGCGGGGTCACCGCGATCGACAAGATCCGCGTCGACCTCGAACCCGCGCGGCGCATCGAGATGACCGAACGCTCCGGGCGGCGCACCGTGCCGCAGATCTGGATCGGCGAGCGCCACGTCGGCGGGTTCGACGACCTGTCGGCGCTCGACCGCGCCGGCGGTCTGGTTCCGCTGCTCGCGACCTGACCTGGCTCGGGTCGGCGCGGGTGGGCTCGGCGCGCTTCGGCGCGCAGGAGGCCGTCGCTACACTACGCGGCCTTTTTGCCCCCCACCCGTTCCGGAGCGCCCCATGGCCGAGCAGCAGGAACCCGCGGCACCGCAGCCGCAGTTCGTGATCGAGAAGATCTACGTGAAGGACCTCTCCGTCGAGGTGCCCAACGCACCGCAGATCTTCACGGTGCGCGAGCAGCCCGCGCTGGGCTTCGAGTTCCGCAACGAAGGTCAGGCGCTGAAGGACGACAAGGGCGTCCCGTCGGGCTACCACGAGGTCACGCTGACCGCGACGGTCACCGCGAAGCTGGGCGACAAGTCGGTCTTCCTGATCGAGGCGTCGCAGAGTGGCATCTTCATGATCCGCGGCATTCCCGACGCCGACATGGAGATGATCTACAGCATCACCTGCCCGACCATCCTGCTGCCGTACCTGCGCGAGACCGTGTCCGACGTGTCGGTGCGGGCCGGCTTCCCGCCGGTGTTCCTGTCGCCGATGAACTTCGAGGCGCTGTACCGCCAGCAGCAGGAGTCCCGGGCCGCTCCCGAGACGGCCCACTGAGGTCTGTCCCCGTGCGCATCGCGCGCATCGCGCGCATCGCGCTCGCCGCCGTCGCGCTGGCGGCGGCGGTGGATGCGGCGGCGATCGAGTTCCGCTCGATCGCGGCGCCGGTGGCGATCGTCCACGACGGCCCGTCGGTGCGTGCCACGCGCACGCACCTGGTCCCGCGGGGTACGCCGGTCGAGGTGCTGTCGACGATCGAAGGCTGGACCAAGGTGCGCGAACCCGGCGGTGTGCTGGGCTGGGTCGAGTCGAAGACGGTCCACGCGATGCGCACGGTGGTCGTCACCGGCAACGCGGTGCTCGTGCGGCGCGTCCCGGCCGCCGATGCCCCTGCCGTGTTCGAGACCGTGTCGGGCCTCGTGCTCGACTGGGTCGACACGCAGGGCGGGTGGGTGAAGGTGCGCCACCGCGACGGGCTCGAAGGCTTCGTGCGCGCCGCCGACGTCTGGGGCACGTGACGCCCGCACCGGCGGCGCACCCCCGATGAAGCTCGCGGTCCTCGGAGCCGGCGCCTGGGGCACCGCGTTCGCGCTGGCGCAGCTTGCGCGCCACGCCGTCACGCTGTGGTCGTGGAAGCCGGCGCAGGCCGAAGCGCTGTGCACGGCGCGGCGCAACACGCTGCTGCCGGCGGTGGCGCTGCCCGACGCGCTCGCGATCACCGCCGATCTGGACGAAGCCCTCGACGGCTGCGATCTGGTCGTGGTCGCCACGCCGACCGCGGGGCTGGCCGGCACGTGTGCCGCCCTCGCGGCCTGCGGCGCCCGCCGGCCGGTCGTGTGGCTGTGCAAGGGGTTCGAGGCCGGCACCGGCCGCTTTCCGCATCAGGTGGTCGATGCGGCGCTGCCGCCCGGCACGCACGGCGCGGCGTTGTCGGGGCCCAGCTTCGCCGACGAGGTCGCCGCCGGGCGCCCGGCGGCCGTCACCGTCGCCTCGCGCGACGCCGCCTTCGCGCAGACGCTGTCGCAGACGCTGTCGACGGCGCGACTGCGGGTGTACTCGAGCACCGACCTGATCGGCGTCGAGGTCGGCGGCGCGGTCAAGAACGTCATCGCGATCGCGGCGGGCGTCGCCGACGGGCTGGATGCCGGCCTGTCGGCGCGCGCGGCCCTGGTCACCCGCGGCCTGGCCGAGATCACGCGGCTCGGGGTGCGTCTGGGCGGGCGCACCGAGACCTTTCTCGGGCTCTCGGGGGCGGGGGACCTGATCCTGACCGCGACCGGCGACCTGTCGCGCAATCGCCGCGTCGGTCTGGCGCTGGCGCGCGGCACGGCGCTCGACGCCGCGCTGGCCGACCTCGGGCACGTGGCCGAGGGCGTGCCGACCGCGCGCGAGGTCCGGCGGCTCGCGGCGCAGCACGCCGTCGACATGCCGATCACCGATGCGGTGTGCCGCCTGCTCGACGGCGAGATCGGCGCGGCGCAGGCGGCCGAGGCGCTGCTGCGGCGCGACCCGGCGGCCGAACAGCGCGGCTACTGACCTGCGCCGGCGCCGCGCCCGATCACGGCGCGGCGCCGGCGAAGCCGTGCTGGCGCCATGCCTCGTACACGACGACCGCGACGCTGTTCGACAGGTTGAGGCCGCGGTTGCCGGCGCGCATCGGCAGCCGCAGGTGCTGCTCGGGCGGCACGCGCCCGAGGACCGCGTCGGGCAGGCCGCGCGACTCGGGGCCGAACAGCAGCACGTCGTCGCTGCCGTAGCGCACGCCGAACGCGTCGGTGCTGGCGTGGGCGCTGAACGCGAGCCACCGGCGCGCTTCCCCGAGCCGGGCCACGCACGCGTCGAGCGACGCGTGCACTGTCAGCACGGTGAGCGCGTGGTAGTCGAGGCCGGCGCGCTTCAGTTGCCGGTCGGACAGGTCGAAGCCGAGCGGCTCGATCAGATGCAGCCGGCAGCCCGTGTTCGCACACAGCCGGATCGCGTTCCCGGTGTTCGGGGGAATCTCGGGTTGAAACAGAACCACATCAAACATCTGTTTGTGCAACCTCAGGTAATGCATTAGGTTTCGGACGACACACGGTGGGCACAGGACGGCGCTCGCCTGCACCCCGGATGCCGGCCGACCGGCATCCCCCCGGAGTTCGATGGATGGCACGGCCCGAGAAGGTCCGCCTGGGCGAGATCCTGCTGCAGCAGGGCCTGCTCACGGACGACCAGCTGAAGACTGCACTCGACGAGCAGAAGCGCACCGGGCGTCGGCTGGGACGCGTGTTCATCGATGCCGGCTTCGTCACCGAAGACCAGATCTGCGAGGCGCTCGCCCGCCAGTTGCGCGCGCCGTTCGTCGATCTGAAGCAGTTCACGGTCAAGGCCGAACTGCTCGGCCGGCTGCCCGAGGCCCAGGCGCGCCGCTTCCGCGCGATCGTGCTCGACGAGACGCCTGGCGGCTATCGCGTCGGCATGGCCGACCCGACCGACCTGTCGGCCTACGACGAGCTGACACGCTTCCTCAAGCGCGACATCGACCTCGCGGTGGTAGCCGAGTCGCAGCTGCTCGCGTTCATCGACCGCAGCTACCGGCGCACCCAGCAGATCAGCGGCCTCGCGCAGGAGCTCACGCAGGAGTTCGTCGACAGCGGCGTCGACTTCGCGGCGCTGGGGGTACCCAGCGGCGGCGAGGACGCGCCGGTGGTCAAGCTGCTGCAGTCGGTGTTCGAGGACGCCGTCCAGGTGCGGGCGTCCGACATCCACATCGAGCCGCAGGAAGCACGCCTCGTCATCCGCTTCCGCATCGACGGCGTGCTGCATCCGCAGACCGAGGCCGACCCGAAGATCGCCGCACCGCTGGTGCTGCGGCTCAAGCTGATCTCCGGGCTCGACATCTCCGAGCGGCGGCTGCCGCAGGACGGCCGCTTCAACATGCGCGTGCGCGGTGCCGAGATCGACGTGCGGATCTCGTCGATGCCGACGCAGCACGGCGAGTCGGTGGTCATGCGGCTGCTGAACCAGAGCGGTGGCGTGCTGACGCTCGATCGCGTCGGCATGCCGACGCACATCCTCGAGCGCATGCGCCGCGTGATGCAGCGCCCGAGCGGCATGGTGCTGGTCACCGGACCGACCGGCTCGGGCAAGACCACCACGCTGTACGCGGCGTTGCAGGAGGTCAACACGCCCGAGCGCAAGATCATCACCGTCGAGGATCCGGTCGAGTACCGCCTGCCGGGGCTGAACCAGGTGCAGGTCCACGAGAAGATCGACCTGTCGTTCTCGCGCGTGCTGCGCAGCACGTTGCGGCAGGACCCCGACGTGATCCTGGTGGGCGAGATGCGCGACCAGGACACCGTCGAGACCGGCCTGCGCGCGGCGATCACCGGCCACCTGGTGCTGTCGACGCTGCACACCAACGACGCGGTCAGCACGCCGATCCGCCTGCTCGACATGGGCGCACCGCGCTTCATGGTCGCGATGTCGCTGCAGATCGTGCTCGCGCAGCGGCTGGTGCGCCTGGTGTGCGAGGCCTGCGGCCAGCCGCACACGCTCGATGCGCACGAGCGCGAGTGGATGAAGAGCGAACTGGGCGAGCGCGTCGACGACTTCCGCTATCGCAAGGGCGCGGGCTGCAACGTCTGCAATGGCACCGGCTTCGTCGGCCGCACCGGCGTCTACGAGATGCTGGAGATGACGCGCCCGGTGGTCGAGGCCGCGAACCAGCCCGACCCCAACGTGTTCCTCGCCGCCGCGCGCGTGCAGATGGGCGGGCGCACGCTCAAGCGTGCCGCGACCGAGCTGGTGGCCCGCGGGCGCTCGACGGTCGAGGAAGCGATGCACGCGTCCAACGAGTTCGACGGCTGACGCCGCGCCGATGGCCTACTTCGCGTACCGCGGACGCAACGGCGCCGGCCAGCTGGTCGAGGGCACGCTCGAAGCGGCCGACCCGGGGGCCGTCGCCACACAGCTGAGCGGGCTTGGCGTGACCCCGGTCGACATCCGCGCGGCCACGGCCGGCGCGGTCGCGGCGCGCGCTGCGAGCGACCTGCCGAAGGACGCCTTCGGGCGGCCGCTGAAGGTGCGGCCCGCCGAACTGATGCTGTTCAGCCGCCAGATGTACGCGCTGCTGAAGGCCGGCGTGCCGATCATGCGGGCGCTGGGCGGTCTGCAGGAATCGAGCGAGAACCCGGCGATGAAGGCGGCGCTGAAGGCCGTGCGCGAGAGCCTCGAAGGCGGGCGCGACCTGTCGCAGTCGATGGCGCGCCAGAAGCACGTGTTCACGCCGTTCTACGTCGCGATGATCTACGTGGGCGAGAGCACCGGCCGCCTCGACGAAGTGTTCCTGCGGCTGTTCCACCACCTGGAATTCCAGGAGTTCATGCGCAGCCAGGTCAAGCAGGCGGTGCGTTACCCGATCTTCGTGATCGTCGCGATGGCGGCGGCGATCGTCGTCATCAACCTGTTCGTGATTCCCGCGTTCGCGAAGGTCTACCGCGGCTTCGGCGCCGAGCTGCCGGTCATCACGCGCGGGCTGATCGCGTTTTCCGACTTCACCGTGCAGGCATGGCCGTGGATCGCCGGCGGTCTGGTCGCCGCCATCGTCGGCTTCGTCCAGTGGACCGGCACGGTCGGGGGGCGGCTGGCGTGGGACCGCATCAAGCTGCGCCTGCCGGTGGCCGGCAAGATCCTGCTGAAGGCGACGATCGCGCGCTTCTCGCGCAGCTTCGCGCTGGCGGTGCGCAGCGGCGTGCCGATCGTGCAGGGGCTCACGCTGACCGCGCAGACGGTCGACAACGCCTTCGTCGCGCGCAAGGTCGAGAAGATGCGCGAGGGGGTCGAGCGCGGCGAGAGCGTGCTGCGCACCGCGGTCGCGGCGGCGATCTTCACGCCCGTGGCGCTGCAGATGATCGTCGTCGGCGAGGAGTCCGGCGCGCTCGACGACATGCTGCAGGAGGTTGCCGACCTGTATCAGCGCGAGGTCGAGTACGAACTCAAGACCCTGTCGGCCCAGATCGAGCCGATCCTCATCGTGGCGCTCGGGGTGCTGGTGCTGATCCTCGCGCTCGGCGTGTTCCTGCCGATCTGGGATCTCGGCTCGGCCGCGATGAAGAAATGAACCCGGCTGCCGTTATGTCCGCAGCAGCCGAGAATCGCGGCGACACGGGCGCGGTCGCGCGCCTCGACCGCGCGCCGTGGTCAACGCCGTCCGAAGGAGCGTCCAACATGTGCCGCAACCGTGCCCGCGCCGTCGCGGGCTTCACGCTGATCGAGCTGGTCGTCGCGATCACCATCATCGCGATCCTGGCCGCCGTGGCCCTGCCGCGCTTCATCAACATCCAGTCGCAGGCGCGCGCCGCGAAGATCCAGGGCCTGTACGGCGCGATCCGCTCGGCCGCCGCGCTCGCGAAGGCTGCGTGCCTGACCGATCTCGGCGGGGTCAGTGCCATCCCGACGTGCACGCCGACCGCCGGCAGCGTCAACATGGACGGCGTGCTGGTCGAGATGGCGCACCAGTACCCGCGCGCCACGGCCGCCGGCATCGTCAACGCCGCCCAGATCAACACCACCGTCGACCAGGTCACGATCCAGGCCGGCACCCCGATCC
>JALORJ010000062.1 GCA_025459035.1 Burkholderiales bacterium | reverse complement strand
GTCCGGCCTGGCACCGAGTCGCACGCGGGCGTCGGCCACCAGTTCGGGCAGGTCGACGAACCCGTGCGTGATCCACGGCGACAGACGCGTGACCGCACCGTCGAGGAAGTTGCGGGTGCGTCCGTACGCGCGCGGATCGACCGTGCGCGCGCGCGCCAGCGCGGCGTCGCGCGTGGGGATCCAGCGCAGCAACGGCGCGCCTGCCGCGCGGTCGGCGCGGACCGCCTCAGGCGCGGAGTCGGGACGGTGCCAGCGTTTCACGGGTGGTTCCCAGCGCGGCCACGTGGGCGGGCAGCGTGTCGTGCACGACCAGCGACGCGACGATCTCGCCCATCGCGGGGGCGGTCTGGATGCCGTAGCCCCCCTGCCCCGCGAGCCAGAAGAAGCCGGGCGCATCGGGATCGAAACCGGCCACCAGCGTGCGGTCGGCGACGAACGAGCGCAGCCCGGCCCAGCGCCGTGCGATGCGCCGCACCGGCAGCGTCGTCTGGGTCTCGATACGGTCCACCGCGATCGCGACGTCGAGATCCTCCGGCTGCACGTCGTGCGGCGGCGCGTCGTCCTCGTTGGCCGGGGATGCGAGCAGCAGACCGGCTTCGGGCTTCACGTAGAAGCTCTCGTCGAAGTCCGCGCCCATCGGCCAGCGGCCGATGTCGACGCCGTCGGGCGCGGGGAAGGTGAACGCGGTACGTCGCTTCGGCTGCAGACCCACGGGCTGCACGCCCGCGAGGCGGGCCAGCGCGTCGCACCAGGCGCCGGCCGCGTTGACCAGCACGGGCGCCTCGAAGCGCCCGATCGGCGTCGTCACGTGCCAGCGCCCGCCCGCATGCTCGACGGCGGTCACCTCGGCATCGCAGAAGAGCTGCATGCCGCGTGCGCGCGCGCCGCGCAGGAACCCGGTGTGGATCGCGTTGACATCCATGTCCTGCGCATCGGGCTCGAAGATGCCCCAGTCGGCGAAGCCGGGTCGCAGCATCGGCAGCAGCGCTGCGACGTCCTGCGCGTCGAGCCACGCCACCGACGCCACGAGCGCGCGCTGCGCCTCGAACGCGGCGTGCAGGGCGTCGCGATGCCGATCGGGGGCGAACCGGATCGCGCCCCGCGGCGTGACCAGCGGATGCTCGGCGAAGCCCGGCGGCGGGGCATGGAAGAAGTCGCGCGACGCGGTGGTGATCGCGCGCACGGCCGCGTTGCCGTAGGTCTCGGAATACAGCGCGGCCGAACGACCCGTCGTGTGGTAGCCCGGCTGCGATTCGCGCTCGAGCACGACCACGCGGCCGTGCTGCGCCAGGAAGTGCGCGGCCGACGCACCGGCGATGCCGGCGCCGACCACGAGAATGTCCGCGGACACGGCGGTCATGAGAGACCTCGACGAATGGACTGGCGCGACTGCGACCGTGCGGCGCAGGCGAGGTTCGACACCGCGGCCCGCGGCGCGACGCGATGCGGATCAGGCACCGGACAGCGTGTCCGGACCCGTGGCCCACGACGCCGGGTCGGTGACCATCTCCATCAGCTTCACGTAGTCGGTCTTGCCGTTGCCCAGCAGCGGGATGGCGTCGACCACCAGGACATTGCGCGCGACCGCGAGGTCCTGCGCCGCCAGATGGCGCGCGGCCTTCTGCAGCCGGCTGCGCGCGAGCTGCGGATCGGTCGTGAACAGCACCGTGGTCTCGCCGCCCGCGGCCTCGAGCTTGAGCACCGCGGCGTGCTGATGGTCGGGCGAGGCCGCCACGGCGACGCGTTCGACCTGGTCGAGCGACACCATCTCGCCTGCGATCTTCGCGAAGCGCTTCACCCGACCGGCGATGCGCAGGAAGCCGTCGGCGTCGATCGCGACGACATCACCGGTGCGATGCCAGCCTTCGCCGAGCACCGAGCGCACGGGCTGCACGACGCCCGGCAGGTCGCGCGTGATGTAGCCGCACATCACGGCCGGGCTGCGCACGTGCAGCACACCGCCGTCGGCGATGCCTTCGACGGGCTCGAGCCGCGCGTCGTTGCCCGGCAGCAGCCGGCCCACGCGACCGGGGCGCCGCGCGAGCGGCGTCGCCAGCGAGATCACCGTGCACTCGGTGGCGCCGTAGCCCTCGTGGATGTGCTTGCCGAAGCGTTCGAGCCACAGACGCTCGACGTCCTCGCCGAGCTTCTCGCCGCCGGAGATGACGATGCGCAGCGAATCGAAGTCGCCGGGATGCGCGTGCCGCGCGTAGAAGCCGAGGAAGGTGCTGGTCCCGAACAGGTAGGTGACATCACGCCGGTACGCGATCTCCGGGATCGCGCGGTAGCGCAGCGGTGACACGTACAGGAACAGCTGCGTGCCGGTCAGCAGGCACAGCCAGATGCCGGCGGTGAAGCTGTACGCGTGGTAGATCGGTAGCGCATTGAGCACCTTGTCCGCCGGCGTGAACTCGATGACGGTCCGGATCTGGCGGATGTTGGCCACGATGCCCGCGTGCGACAGCGCGACGCCCTTGGGGACGCCTTCGGAGCCGGACGTGAACAGGATCGCCGCCGGATCGTGCGGGTTGACGCGGGCGCGCCCGAGGCGCGGGAAGCGCATCCCCCAGCCGACGAGCCACAACCGGTCGCCGATGCCGAACTGCGCGCGCACGTCCTCGATCCAGTCGATCTGCACGTCCCCCAGCGCCGCGATCAGCGGCTGCAGGCCCGCCTGCTCGACGAAGCGCCGCGACGTGACGACGCGCCGCAGCGCCGCGGTGTCGCGCGCTGCCGCCACGGCGGTCGGGCCGGCCGTGTAGTTGAGCATCGCCGCGACGCGACCGGTGCGGGCGAGCCCCAGCAGCAGGCCGACCGACGCGAACACGTTCGGCATCAGCACGCCGACGCTTTCCCCCGGCGCCGTGCGGCGCTCGATCCAGCGACCGAGCGCGAGGCTCGCCTTCAGCAGGTCGCCATAGGTCTTCGGCTCCTCGGCCATGTCCTCGAACACGGCGGTCGATCGCCCCTCGCGCGCGACCGCGTCGAGAAAGCAGTCGTAGAGCCCGCGCGGGCGCGCCGCCGCGAACGTCGCGGCCGCCAGCCGCGACGCCAGCGCCTGCGTCGCCTGTTCGCGCCGCACGCGAGCGGACTGCCCCGCCGCGTCCTCGATGGGGGCGCCGCGCTCGACGTGCAGACGCACCGGACCGCGAGAGTGCCCGCGCGCGAACGGATCGTTGCCGCGCATCGCGATCACCGGCACCACGTGGGCTCCGCTGCGCAACGCGATCGCGGCGGCGCCCTCGTACACCTTCATCACGTGACCGCCGCGCGTGACGCGACCTTCGGGGAAGACGGCGACGACCCGGCCCTGCTCGAGCAGGCGCACGACCTTCTTCACGGTCATCGGGTGATTCATGTCCCACGCGTGGTGTTCGCACCAGCGCAGGGCCCAGCGCACGAGCCGGTGGCGCTTGTCCTCGCGCGGGACGATCACGACCGGCCGCACGGGCAGGCAGTACGCCAGCCACAGCGCATCGAGCGCCGAGGTGTGGCGCGCGGCGATCAGCACCCGCGCGGATGCGAACCCCGACAGATCGCCGACGACACGCACGCGCCAGACGAGCCGCAACAGCAGCGCGACGACCGCACTCATGCCGGCATGTCACCGGGTGCGCCGGCGCCGCCCCGTCCGGCCCGTGGCGCCATGGCAGCCGGGACGAGCGCACCGCACGCGTGCGTTCCGGCCTCAGGCATGACGCTTTCGGAGCATCTGCGATAACTCACTATTCGATCGATTTGTGAACAAAAAATGTTTCTCCTACAGTCACTTACGGAGACATGAATTTTCACTCTCCGTCCCTGCCCGCACGCCCTGACTCGAAGGAGACTTTCCATGGACATGCATGTTCCGCACGCACTGTTGCAACTTGCCGGCCGTGATCCGCAAGCCCGGATCGACGACTTCTTCTGCTCCGCGCAATTGTCCGCGACCTACGCCGCGGACGAACGCACGGTGTGGCTTCGCATGCATCCGCAGCCGCGGCCCAGCTTCAATCCGGAACTGCTGCGCGATCTGGGCACCTACTGCGAACTGCTCGCGGCCACCGGCGGAAGCTTCAGCGGCAGCCGCCTCGCCGGCCCGATCGAGCACGTGGTCCTGGCCTCGGCGGTGCCGGGCGTGTTCAACCTCGGCGGCGACCTCGCGTTGTTCATGCGGCTGATCGAAGCGGGTGACCGCGCCGGGCTCGCCCGCTACGGCCGCGACTGCTGCACGGTACTGCACAGCAACTACGTTGCCCACGGCATCGAGGCCATGACCGTCTCGCTGGTGCAGGGCGAGTGCCTCGGCGGCGGCTTCGAGGCAGCGCTGTCGAGCGATCTGATCATCGCCGAGCGCAGCGCCCGGTTCGGGTTTCCCGAGATCCTCTTCAACCTGTTCCCCGGCATGGGCGCCTATTCTTTCCTCGAGCGCCGAATCGGCCGGCGCGGGGCCGAAAATCTCATCACGTCAGGAAAAATCTACTCGGCGTGCGATATGCTCGATGCGGGAATCGTGGACGCGGTGGTGGACGACGGCACCGGCGAACAGGCGGTGACGGATCACATCGGGCGCACGCGTCGCAGCCGCAACGGATTGCTCGGACTCGCGCGCGCGCGCCGGCGCGTCGCGAGTCTCGATCTTGACGAACTGGTCGATGTGGTGGACATCTGGGTCGACTCCGCGCTGGCGCTCACCGCCCGCGACCTCAAGCTGATGCAGCGGCTGGTCACGCGGCAGGACGGCGTGGGCAAGAGCGAAGTGCTGCACGAAGTGCTGCATTGAAGACCGGCCTCGGCCCGGCGCGGATGCTGCGCCGCCCGGGCCGCGACCGGCCGCACGGCCGCCATCGGCGACCCGATCGCGGCAACGACAGGAAGACGACGCATGGCGCGTGACAAGCTCGAGTACAGCATCCAGGACGTCTCGGAGAAGCTGGGAATCCCGGTCCAGAAGCTGCGGCGCTGGGATGCGCAGGGCGTGCTCGTGGCGCGTCGCACCGAAGGCGGGCACCGGCGCTACTCGAAGGAAGCCGTCGATCAGCTGGCCGCCACCACGACCGGCACGACGACCGACGAGAAGTTCGGCGAGGGCTTCGAGACCGCGCGCCGGACGCTCAAGGAAAAGCGGCGCGTCATCCAGCTGCTGGTCGAGACGCAGGACCGCTTCCGTGATCTGGTGGAGACGTCGCACGACCTGATCTGGATCACCGATCCGCAGGGCCGGTTCGAGTACCTCAACGCCGCGTCGCAGGAGATCTTCGGTCTCAAGCCCGACCAGCTGCGCCACCGCTGCTTCTTCGACTTCGAGCACGAGACCGCGCACGTCGCGAACCGTCGTTTCTTCAACACGCTGAAGAAGCGCGGCGAGTACCGCAACTACAACACGCTGATCGTCGCGGCCGACGGCACCGAGCGCTGGGTCGGCATCAACGCGCGCGTGTCGAAGGACGACAACGGCACGATCCTCAGCATCCGCGGTACCGCGCGTGACGTGACGGAACAGCAGCGGGCCGCGCAGCAGATCGAGTACTTCGCCACGCACGATCCGCTGACCGGACTGCCCAACCGCGTGAGCCTGCAACGCGCGGTCGAACGCGCGCTCGAGAGCGGCGGCAACGGGGCGGTGGCGTTCATCGACCTCGACCACTTCCGCTACGTCAACGACAACGTGGGTCACCGCCGCGGCGACCAGATCCTGCTGTCCGTGGCCGGCGTGATGAAGGAGTCCGCGGAGGCCCGCAGCGCGACCGTGTACCGCCTCGGTGGCGACGAGTTCGCGATCCTCTTCCCCGGGCTGATGCGGCCCGAGGCCGCCGATGCCGTCGAAGCGGTGCTGGACCGGCTGCGTCACTTCCCGATCCCGATGCCCGGCGAGGCGCGGGTGATCTCCCTGACGGCGTCCGCGGGTGTCGCGCTGTTCCCCTTCCACGGCTCGGAAGCGCCGTCGCTGCTCGCGGCCGCCGACATCGCGATGTACCAGGCCAAGGACTCGGGCCGCAATCGCGTGGTGCTGTACGGGCAGGACGGCGGCGAAGCGCTGAAGTCGACGCACAAGCGCGTGCTGTGGGCCAAGCAGCTGCGCGAGACGCTCGACGACGATCGCATCGTGCTGTTCGCGCAGCCGGTCGTGCGGCTTTCCGACCGCGCGCCCGCGCATCGCGAGGTTCTGGTGCGCCTCGAGGACATCGACGGACGCATCGTGCCGCCGACGCAGTTCATCGAGGTCGCCGAGTCGCTCGGCATGGTCCAGGAGATCGACCGGCGCGTCGTCGAGAAACTGATCGCGCATCTGCGCGCCGAAGCGGCCGCCGGGCGTGGCGACGGCGGGCGCTGGTTCGTGAACCTGTCGCGCGTGAGCATCTCCGACCCGCGCTGGACGCAGTCGCTCTACCAGCTGCTGACCGGCGCCGCCGACGTGCGCAACCAGATCGTGTTCGAGATCACCGAA
Source organism: Burkholderiales bacterium (assembly GCA_025459035.1). Taxonomy (GTDB): domain Bacteria; phylum Pseudomonadota; class Gammaproteobacteria; order Burkholderiales. The sequence continues at coordinate 3,517 of JALORJ010000062.1, read as the reverse complement.
GCCGCGGCGATGATCGAGGTCAGCATCACCAAGAGCTTCATCCGCGAGCTCAAGCAGCTGGGCTGTCCGTTCGCGCTCGACAACTTCGGTGCAGGTTTCAGTTCGTTCTACTACCTGCGTCAGTTCGACGTGGACTACCTGAAGATCGACGGCAACTTCGTGCGCGACCTCACCCGCGACGAGGCCAACCGGATCTTCGTGCGCGCGCTGCGCGAGGTCGGCCAGGGGCTGTCGAAGCAGGTCATCGCGAAGTGGGTCGAGACGCCCGAGATCGTGTCTCTGCTGCTCGGCATGGGCATCGAGTACGGGCAGGGCTACCTGTTCCAGCACCCGTCGCCGCTCGCGTCGGTCGGCACCGCGACCGCGCCGACGCGCGCGGCACGCTCGGCGTCCTGACGCGACGGCGCGCGCTCAGCGCGCCGCGCGTCGCCGTCGGTCCAGATCGACCCGCAGCAGGCCGACGATCGTCTTGGCTTCGCTGATGCGCCCGTCGGCGATCCAGCCGAGCGCGGTATCGAACGGCACCTTGAGGATCGACAGGAACTCCTCGTCGTCGAGCTGTCGGCTCGACGCCTTCAGGTCCTGCGCGACGAAGTAGTGGATCACCTCGTCGGCATAGCCGATGCACGGATGCATCTCGCACAGCGGCTCGAGCCGGCCGGCGATGTAGCCGGTCTCTTCGAGCAGTTCGCGCCGGGCGGTCTCGATCGGCGGCTCGTCGTGCTCGAGCTTGCCCGCGGGCAGCTCGACGAAGTGGCGTCGCAGCGGATAGCGGAACTGCCACTCGAGCAGCACGTCGCCGTCGTCGAACAGCGGCACGATCACCGCGGCGCCGGGATGCACGACGTACTCGCGCAGCGCGTCGCGCCCGTCGGGAAGACGCACCACGTCCTCGCGCACCTTGAGCAGCCGTCCGTCGTGCCGCAACACGGAACTGCGCTCGACCTCGGTGAAGTCGGGGCGCGGATCGTCGGGGCCGGCGATCGGCGTCATCGGCCGCGGAGATCTGCGCGCACGTTCAGAACCTGTGAAGGAATTCGCCACGCCCGAGCGAGCGCGACTGGCGGTGTCGATCAAGGCGCGAAGCGCAGCCGCGGCGGGCTCCACGGTGAGCATTCGCTACGCCGAGCGGCGCCGTCAGGTGCGTTCGCGCGGGTGCGGGGGATGGCTCCACAGGTGCTCAGAGCAGCGATGCCTGGATCGCGCGCTGGCACAGATTCATCAGCGCGCCGGGCAGCAGTCCGAGGGCCAGCACGGCGAGCGCGTTGACGCTGAACAGCGTACGCACGACCGTGGTGCCGCCGACCGCGACCTCGTCGTCGGCCGGCGCCTCGAAGTACATCAGCCGCACGATGCGCAGGTAGTAGAAGGCGCCGATCAGCGAGAACAGCACCGCGACCACGGCGAGGCCGAGCTGCCCGCGGTCGACGATGGCCGACAGCACCGCCAGCTTCGCCTGGAATCCGACGGTCGGCGGAATGCCGGCCATCGAGAACATCAGCAGCAGCATCAGGAACGCGAGCCAGGGGCTGCGCCGCGCGAGGCCGCGAAAGTCGTCGAGCGTGTCGGCCTCGAAGCCCTCGCGCGCGAGCAGCAGGATCATCGCGAACCCGCCCAGGCTCGTCAGCGCGTAGACCACCACGTAGAACATCGCCGCGCCGTAGCCGGCGACGGTGCCCGCGATGACGCCCAGCAGCAGGAAGCCCATGTGCGAGATGGTCGAGTACGCGAGCATGCGCTTCAGGTTGGTCTGGGCGATGGCGGTGACGTTGCCGACGGCCATCGACGCGACCGCGAGGATCGCGAGCATGTCCTGCCACTGCGCGAGCACATCCGGATGCCCCAGGCCCTCGACCAGCAGACGCATCACGAACGCGAACGCCGCGAGCTTGGGGGTCGTCGAGATGAGCATCGCCACGGCCGTGGGGGCGCCCTCGTAGACGTCGGGGACCCACATGTGGAACGGGACGGCACCGAGCTTGAAGCCGATCCCGGCCACGAGGAACACCAGCGCGAACACCAGGATCGGCGCGTTGGCCTGACCGGCGGCGATGCGCGCGGCGACGTCGGGCACCACGAGCGTGCCGGTGGCGCCGTAGAGCATCGACATGCCGTACAGCAGCATCCCGGACGCCAGCGCGCCGAGCACGAAGTACTTCATCGCGGCCTCGGTGCCCGAGGCCGAGTCGCGCCGCAGCGCGACCAGCGCGTAGAGCGACAGCGACAGCAGTTCGAGGCCCAGGTAGAGCGTCAGCAGGTGGTTCGCGGAGATCATCACGAACATGCCGAGCGTGGCGAACAGCGTCAGCGTGCAGAACTCGCCGCGGAACATGCCGCGCGCCACGACGTATGCGCGCGAGTAGACGAGCATCGCCGCGACGCCGACGCAGACGAGCACCTTGAGCGTGTCGGCCAGCGGATCGTCGACGTGCAGCCCGTGCATGACGACGCGGACCTGGCCGGTGGCTGTGGCCGCCGTCGCGATCGCGACCGCCGCCAGGCTGGCGAGCGTGAGGCTCCACACGAGTCCGCGCTGGTCGTCACGGACGAACAGATCGACGACCAGCACGGTGCACGCGAGCACCAGCAGCAGGATCTCCGGGAACGTCGAATACCAGTCGAGCAGGGTCAGCGTCACGTCGGCGAGGCTCGTGGAGGGCGCGGCGTCAGGGCAGCTTGGAAACGGACACGTGCTCGAGCAGCGTGGCGACCGGCCGTTCGAGCACCGCGTTGAACGGGGCCGGGTGCAGGCCCATCCACAGCGTCATCGCCGCCAGCACAACGAGCAGCGTGATCTCGCGGGCATCGACGTCGGTCAGGGCACGCACCTGGTCGTTGGCGACGGCGCCGAACACCACGCGCTTGAACATCCACAGCGTGTACGCCGCGCCGAAGATCAGCGTCGTCGCGGCCGCCGTTCCGACCCAGAAGTTCACCTTGACCGCGCTCAGGATGACCATGAACTCGCCGACGAATCCGCTGGTGCCGGGCAGACCGGCGTTGGCCATCGAGAACAGCATGAAGAAGCTCGCGAACACCGGCATCGTGTTCACGACCCCGCCGTAGTCGGCGATGCGGCGCGAGTGCATGCGGTCGTAGAGCACGCCGATGCACAGGAACAGCGCGCCCGACACGAAGCCGTGCGACACCATCTGCACGATCGCGCCCTGCATGCCGAGCCGGTCGAACAGGAAGATCCCCAGCGTCACGAATCCCATGTGCGAGATCGACGAATACGCGACGAGCTTCTTCATGTCGGTCTGCACCAGCGCCACCAGGCCGATGTAGACCACCCCGATCAGCGAGAGGGCGATCACGAAGCCCGACAGCGCATGGCTCGCGTCGGGCGCGATCGGCAACGACAGGCGCAGGAAGCCGTACCCGCCGAGCTTCAGCATGATCGCCGCCAGCACCACCGAACCACCGGTCGGCGCCTCGACGTGGGCGTCGGGCAGCCACGTGTGGACCGGCCACATCGGCACCTTCACCGCGAACGCGGCGAAGAACGCGAGGAACA
>JALORJ010000379.1 GCA_025459035.1 Burkholderiales bacterium | reverse complement strand
CGACCGGATGGCCGTGGGCGCCGTGTAGAAGATCGACACCTTGTGCTGCTGGATCATCTTCCAGAAGCGGCCCGCGTCCGGGTAGGTCGGCACGCCCTCGAAGACGATCTCGGTGCCGCCGCACGCGAGCGGGCCGTAGGCGATGTAGCTGTGACCGGTGACCCAGCCGACATCGGCCGTGCACCAGAAGACGTCGTCGGGCTTCAGGTCGAAGGTCCACTTCATCGTCAGGACGGCCTGCAGCAGGTAGCCCGCGCTGGCGTGCTGCACGCCCTTGGGCTTGCCGGTGGATCCCGACGTGTAGAGGATGAACAGCGGGTGCTCGGCGTCGACCCATTCGGGTTCGCAGGTGTCGGGCTGGCCCGCCTCGACCGCGCTCCAGGCGAGGTCGCGCCCGGCCTGCATCGCGCACGCGCTGCCGGTGCGCTGGTAGACGACGACGTGGCGGATGCTGTCGCAGCCGCCCATCGCGAAGGCTTCGTCGATCGCCGGCTTGAGCGGGATCTCCTTGCCGCCGCGCATCTGGCCGTCGGCGGTGATCACGGCCACGGCGCCGGCGTCGCCGATGCGCTCCTGCAGGCTCTTGGCCGAGAAGCCGCCGAACACCACCGAATGCGTCGCGCCGATGCGCGCGCAGGCCTGCATCGCGACCACCGCCTCGATCGACATCGGCATGTAGACGATGACCCGGTCGCCCTTGGTCAGGCCCAGCTTGCGCAGGCCGTTGGCGAAGCGGCAGACCTTCGCGTGCAGGTCGCGGTACGTCACGCGCGTGACCGTGCCGTCGTCGGCCTCGAAGATGATCGCGACCTTGTCGGGCTGCGTCGCGAGATGGCGGTCGAGGCAGTTCCACGACACGTTCAGCCGACCGTCCGCGAACCAGCGGAAGAACGGCGCGTTCGATTCGTCGAGCACCTGGGTGAACGGCGTCTGCCAGACCAGGTGTTCGCGGGCCAGACGGGCCCAGTAGCCGGGGTAGTCGGCTTCGGCTTCGGCGACGAGCGTCTCGTAGGCGGCGAGACTGCCGATGGCGGCCCCGGCGGAGAATGCGGCAGGGGGAGGGAAGACGCGGTTCTCGGAGAGGACCGACTCGATCTGGGCGGACATGGCGATGTGACCTCGCGTGCGTGTCTTTCGGGGGGAGCGTCGTCGGCGTCGGTCCCTCAACCGCCCGCGACCGGCGGAAGATACCCGAGCCCCCCGATGCGCCGCCTTGCGCCGGTCGCCTTGTCCGGCGCGGTGCGCGCCTGTAGCTTCGTGGGTCCCCCTCGTGTGTGCTGCGCCGATGGCAACGATCCGGCAGGAAGACTTCGTGCAGAGCGTCGCCGACGCGCTGCAGTTCATCTCGTACTACCACCCGGCCGACTACATCCGCAATCTGACGCGGGCGTGGGAGCGCGAGCAGTCGCCCGCCGCGAAGGACGCGATGACGCAGATCCTCGTCAACTCGCGCATGTGCGCCGAAGGCCGGCGCCCCATCTGTCAGGACACGGGCATCGTCAACGTGCTGCTGAAGGTCGGCATGGACGTGCGCTGGGACACGCAGCTGTCGGTGCAGGCCATGTGCGACGAGGGCGTGCGCCGCGCCTATCTGCATCCCGACAACAAGCTGCGCGCCTCGGTGCTGGCCGATCCTGCCGGCGCGCGGCGCAACACCAAGGACAACACGCCGGCCGTCGTGCACGTGACGCTGGTGCCGGGCGACACGGTCGAGGTCGAGGTCGCGGCCAAGGGCGGCGGCTCGGAGAACAAGAGCAAGTTCACCATGCTCAACCCGTCGGACTCGATCGTCGACTGGGTCATGAAGACCGTGCCGACGATGGGCGCGGGGTGGTGCCCGCCGGGCATCCTCGGCATCGGCATCGGTGGCACGGCCGAGAAGGCGATGCTGATGGCCAAGGAAGCGCTGATGGAGCCGATCGACATGTTCGAGCTGATCGCGCGCGGCCCGTCGAACCGCCTCGAAGAGCTGCGCATCGAGCTGCACGAGAAGGTCAACGCGCTGGGCATCGGCGCGCAGGGCCTGGGCGGGCTCACGACCGTGCTCGACGTGAAGATCCGCGACTTCCCGACGCACGCGGCCAGCCTGCCGGTCGCGATGATCCCCAACTGCGCCGCCACGCGGCACGTGCACTTCGTGCTCGACGGCAGCGGCCCGGCGGTGCTCGAAGCGCCGTCGCTCGCCGACTGGCCCGACATCGCGTACGACGTCTCGGGCGGGCGACGGGTGAACCTCGACACGGTCACCCGCGCCGATGTCGCGACGTGGAAGCCCGGCGAGGTGCTGCTGCTGAGCGGACGGCTGCTGACCGGGCGCGACGCCGCGCACAAGCGCATGGTCGACATGCTCGCCAAGGGCGAGCCGCTGCCGGTCGACTTCACCGACCGCTTCATCTACTACGTCCGCCCGGTCGATCCGGTGCGCGACGAGGTCGTCGGTCCGGCCGGCCCCACGACTGCGACGCGCATGGACAAGTTCACGCGCACGATGCTCGAGAAGACCGGCCTGCTCGGCATGGTCGGCAAGGCCGAACGCGGCCCGACCGCCATCGACGCGATCCGCGACCATCGCGCGGTCTACCTGATGGCCGTCGGGGGTGCGGCGTACCTGGTGTCGAAGGCGATCAA
>JALORJ010000378.1 GCA_025459035.1 Burkholderiales bacterium | reverse complement strand
TGGCCGGGCGACCGGACCTGCGGCTGCCGCCGGCGCCACCGGTCGACGGGCTGGCCCTGATGCGCGCGGCCGTCGGTCGGCGGCTGCGGCACGCGCTGTCCGGCGCGTCTCGCGTGACGGCGCCCGCCCCCACCCCGCCCCGCGACCGCTGACGCGCGCGTCGCGTTCAACCCCCGGGCGCCGCCGAACGGCGTTCTTCGGGGCGGTGCATCGGCCGTGCGCCGTGGTTCGCGCCGGTGCACCGCTTGTCGGCAGACCACGGCCGGCCTAGGTTCCGCTGCAGGCGCCGAGCGACGTTGCCGTCCGCGACGCCGTCATCAGTCGTCGACGGAGGACCGCCGTGCCGACCCATGCAGATCGCAAGGAACCCGAGGCCGCGCTGCGCGTGCGGGCCCTCGAATCGCTGCTCGCCGAGAAAGGACTGATCGACCCGAAGGCGATGGACGCCATGGTCGACCTGTACGAGAACCGCATCGGCCCGCGCAACGGCGCGCGCGTGGTCGCGAAGGCGTGGGTGGATCCCGCCTACCGCCAGCGCCTGCTCGACGATGCGACCGCCGCGATCCGCGAGCTGGGCTTCTCCGGGCTGCAGGGGGAGGACATGGTGGTCGTCGAGAACACCGACAGCGTGCACAACATGATCGTCTGCACGCTGTGCTCGTGCTACCCGTGGCCCACGCTCGGGCTGCCCCCCGTCTGGTACAAGTCCGCGCCCTACCGCGCGCGGGTCGTCGCCGATCCGCGCGGCGTGCTGCACGAGTTCGGCGTGGACGTGCCGGACGACAAGGAAGTGCGGGTGTGGGACACCACCGCCGAACTGCGCTACCTGGTGCTGCCGCAACGCCCGGCCGGCACCGAGCACATGGACGAGGCGCAGCTGGCCGCGCTGGTCACGCGCGATTCGATGATCGGCACCGGCGTGGTCCGCACGAACGGAGCACCCGCATGAACGGCATCCACGACCTCGGCGGCATGCACGGCCTCGGCCGCATCGATCCCGAGACGGACGAACCGGTGTTCCACGCCGAGTGGGAGACGCGCGCCTTCGCGATGTTCGCCGCGACCTACGTGTTCGCCGGCTACACCGTCGACGAACTGCGCCACGACATCGAGCAGATGGGCCCGGCGGAGTACCTCGAGTCGTCGTACTACGAGCACTGGGTGCATGCGTTCGAGCGCGTGCTCGCCCGGCGCGGCATCGTGACCCGCGAGGAAATCGACGCGCGGGTCGCGCAACTGGCGCAGGGGGCGCACTGACATGCTGCTGACTGCCGAGATCGTTCCGGGCCTTGTGGCGCAGGGGGCCTCGGCCCGCGCCCACGTCGACGTGCCCCCGAAGTTCAAGGTCGGTGACAAGGTGCGCGCACGCAATCTGAACCCGACCTCGCACACGCGCCTGCCCGGCTACGTCCGCGGCCGCGAGGGCGTGATCGAGTTCGACTACGGCGTCTTCGAGTTCCCCGACACGCATGCGCGCGTGTTCGAGGGCGTGCCCGAGAAGCCGCAGCACTGCTACCGGGTGCGCTTCACCGCACGCGAGGTGTGGGGGCCGACGGCGCATCCGGTCGACACCCTGCGCGTGGACCTGTTCGACGACTACCTCGATCCGGCGTGACGTCGCGGCCGGTGCCCGCACCGCTGGTGGTCGTGCCCGCAGGCGCGGGCAACCTCGCGCGTGGCGACACCGCCGCGCGCCCGGTGGCGTCGACCGCTGCGCCGACCGCCTGCGATCCGCCTCCGCTGCCCGGTCTGGCCGACGCCGCGTCGAAGACCTTCGCGGCGCCGTGGGAAGCCCGTGCGTTCGCGATCGTCGTGTCGCTCGCCGAGGCGGGACGCTTCACGTGGGCCGAGTGGGTCGCGACCTTCTCGCGCGAAGTGGCCGCGGCCGAAGCCGCAGCCGCGCGTGGCGAGGTGCCACGCAGCTACTACGAGCAGTGGCTCGACGCGATCGAGAAGCTGGCGATCGACAAGGGCTTCGCGTCGACCGACCAGCTGCAGTTGCGGCGCTTCGCCTTCACCGGCGGCGCGGTCGCCCTGCTGCGCACCCGCGACACCGACACCCTGCCGGGTTGAGCCACGCGGCGACCGCGTACCCGGGGACCGGCTCGGCGCGCCGGTGCGACACTGCGGCCCCCGCGCGCCGCGCGTCCGACCCCACTCGTCGATGCCTCTCGTCCTCCAGGGCCCCACCGTCCCGGCGCCGCTGATCGACCAGCTGATGCGCCTGACCGGCGCGCAGCGCACCACGCAGCGGGCATCGCACGCGTTCCACCTGCATGGCGCACGTCACCATCCGGACGTGGCCGCCCTTGCCGCCGACGCCGGCGTCGACGTCGCCTGGATGCCCGACGACCTGCCGCTGTCGGCGATCGGCCTGATGGCGATGGACATGGACTCGACACTGATCACGATCGAGTGCATCGACGAAGTCGCCGATTTCGCCGGACGCAAGGCCGAAGTCGCAGCCATCACCGAGCGCTCGATGGCCGGCGAGGTCGACTTCCCGACCAGCCTGCGCGCGCGGGTCGCAGTCCTGGCCGGACTGCCGGAGTCGGTCCTGTCGACCGTGTTCGAGCAGCGCCTCGCGCTGCAGCCCGGCGCGCGCGACATGCTGGCAGCGCTGCGTGCC
>JALORJ010000377.1 GCA_025459035.1 Burkholderiales bacterium | reverse complement strand
CTCGACCGAGGGCGTCGAGGTGCCGGGCCGGGTGGCGGTCACGCTCGACGGCGACGCGGACCACGTCGAGCTGACCGTCGACGACAACGGCATCGGCATGGACGCCGTGACCCGCGACCGGCTGTTCGAGCCGTTCATGCAGGCCGAGGCGTCGACGACCCGCCGCTTCGGCGGCACGGGGCTGGGCCTCGCGATCACGCGGCGGCTGGTCGATCTGATGCACGGCGACATCGAGGTCACCAGCGCACCGGAACGCGGATCGCGGTTCCGGGTCCGGGTCCCGGTCGAGACCGTGGCGCGAGCGACCCCGGCGCCGGCGCCGGACCTCACCGGCGTGCAGTGCGTGATCGTGACCGACGACATCCTGCCGGTGGCGATCGTGCGCGAATGGCTGGCGGGCGCCGGCGCCTCGATCGTCGAGGTGCCCGACGTCGCGGCGGCAGCGGCGCGTCTCGCGCATCTGCCGGCGCCGCGCGTGGTCATCCTGCGCACGGCGGTGATCGCGGATGTGCTCGCGACGCTCGGCACGGACGCCGATCCGGGGGTCCTGGTCGTCGCGCGCGGGCGCCGTGGCGGCGCCCGCCAGGTCGCGCCGCGCGCGGCCGCGCTCGACTGGCTGCGCCGGTCCGCGCTGCAGCAGGCGGTGGCGGCGCTGTCGGGCCGCGCATCGCCGATCGTGTCGCTGCCGGTCGCGCGCGAGACCGTCCGCGCGGCGTCGCCGACGTTCGCGAGCGACATCGGCCGCGCGCAAGCCGAAGGCCGGCTGATCCTGGTGGCCGAGGACGACGCGATCAACCGCGCCGTGATCTCGCGCCAGCTGGCCGTGCTGGGGCACGCCGCGGTCGTGGCCGAGGACGGCGAAGTGGCGCTGGACCTGTGGCGCAGCGGGCGCTTCGCGTTGCTGCTGACCGACCTGCACATGCCGGTGATCGACGGCTACGCGCTCACGCGCCGCATCCGCGCCGAGGAGGCGGCGCGCGTCGGCGGACGGCGCACCCCGGTGGTGATGCTGACCGCCAACGCGATGAAGGGCGAAGAGGACCGCGCGCGCGAGGCCGGGGTCGACGACTACCTGACCAAGCCGGTGCCGCTGGACGGTCTGGGCGAGGTCATCGCGCGCTGGCTGCCCGCCGCGCCGGGCGCGACCGGCGCCGCGGACACCGGCCCGCGCGACGCCGATCCGGCCTCGCCGCTGCTCGACCTCGACGTCCTGCGCGCACTCGTGGGGGGCGACGAGGACGCGGTGCGCGACCTGCTGGGCGAGTACGCACGCTCGGTCGGGCGCCTCGCATCCGAACTGGCCGACGCGCTGCGCGCCGGCGATGGTCCGCAGGCCGGCGCGCTCGCGCACAAGCTCAAGTCCGCGTCGCAGTCGGTGGGCGCCGTGGCGCTCGCGCGCACGTGCGCGGCCCTCGAGCGCGACCGCACCGGCGCCGATCCGGCCGAACAGCCGCACGTGCTCGAACACTTCGAGGCGCTGGTGCGGGACACTCTGACACGGGTGCATCGACAACTCGGGGAACTGGGGTGACCAATCCGGCGTGGGCGCCGCTGCGCGTCCTGCTGATCGACGACGAGCCGTTCCAGCTCAAGCTGCTGGGGCGGCAGTTCGCGCAACTCGGCATCGGCGATGTCGTGGCGTGCCACGACGCGCGCGAGGCGGTCGACTGGCTCGCGCGCGAGCCCGGGCGCTTCGATCTCGTCTGCTGCGACCTGCAGATGCCCGAGATGGACGGCGTCGAGTTCGTGCGTCATCTCGGCCAGCAGGCTTACGCGGGCAGCCTCGTGCTGATCAGCGGCGAAGACAACCGCATCCTGCAGACCGCCGAGCGCCTGGCCCGCACGCATGCGCTGCGCATCCTCGGCGCGCTGCACAAGCCGGTGACGCCCGACCAGCTGCGCGCGGTCGTCGAGGCCGCGGTGCGACCGGTCGCGACGCCGTCGCCGGCACGGCAGCGCCTGCCCTACCCGGTCGACGAGATCCGCGACGCGATCGCGCGCGGCGAACTGGTCAACCACTATCAGCCGAAGGTCGAGCTCGCGACCGGCCGTCTGGCCGGCGTCGAGACGCTGGTGCGCTGGAACCATCCGTGCGACGGGCTGGTGTTCCCCGACCGCTTCGTCGGGGTGGCCGAGGACCACGGCCTGATCGACGCCCTGACGCGTCACGTGCTGGCCGGCCCCGACGGCGCGATCGTGCAGGCGCGTCGCTGGCAGGACGCCGGGCTGCCGCTGCAGGTCGCGGTCAACGTGTCGATGGAGAACCTCACCGACCACCGCTTCCCCGATTTCGTCGCGCAGGCCGTGGCGGCGGCCGGCATCGCGCCGTCGCGGCTGATGCTCGAAGTGACCGAGAGCCGGCTGATGAAGGACCCGATCGCGACGCTGGACATCCTCACGCGGCTGCGGTTGCGGCGGATCGGTCTGGCGATCGACGACTTCGGCACCGGGCACTCGTCGCTGGTGCAGCTGCGCGACGTGCCGTTCGACGAGCTCAAGATCGACCGCGGGTTCGTCCACGGCGCCCACGCGCGCGACGACCTGCGCGCCATCGTCGCGCCGAGCCTCGACATGGCGCACCAGCTCGGCATGGAAACCGTGGCCGAAGGCGTCGAGGACCTCGACGACTGGCGCT
>JALORJ010000061.1 GCA_025459035.1 Burkholderiales bacterium | reverse complement strand
GCGCGCACCACCGTGGCCAGCGCGTTCCAGCGCACCAGTCCGCTCACGCGCTGCTCGAGTTCGAGGTTGCCCGGGTACTGCGGCTGGTCGGCGAGCGAGATGGTGTTGCGATAGGGGCTGTTGAGCACCGGCGGCATCGGCACGCGCCGGTCGCGCGCATGGTCGAGCAGCTTGCGCAGCAGGAAGGTCGCGCGGCCGCGTCCCTGCGTCTCGATCACGCCTTCGAGCGCGTCGATCCATTCACGCGTCTCGAGCGGGTCGAGGTCGCGCGGCATCACGCGCCAGAAGGCAGTCCAGTCGAGCTGGTCGAGTTCGGACAGATCGGTCATCGCGATGGGGCTCCGGAGGAAGGGGGCGCGTCGATGCGCCGCGTGCGGCGCGCTCGTCGGCGACGCGGCATCGTAGCGACGCCGTCGCAGGACAGGGTTGCGCAGATGCCGCGCACGAACGCGTGCTGCGGCATGATCTGCGGCTCCGAAACGACCGGCCGCACGTCATGCCGCAGAAGCGCCCGCCCGCCATGCTCGATGCGATCGACTGGAAGATCCTCGCGCGGCTGCAGGAGAACGCGCGGATCACCAACGTCGATCTCGCGCGCGAGGTGAACCTGTCGCCGTCGCCGTGCCTGGCGCGGGTGCGGGCACTGGAAGCGTCCGGACTGATCGCGCGCCACGTCACCTTGCTCGACCCGCTCGCGCTCGGCCTTGGCGTCAGCGTGTTCGTGCAGGTGCGTCTCGAGAAGCAGTCGGAGCGTGCGCTCGAGACCTTCGAGCGCGCGATGCACGACCGCGACGAGGTGATGGAGTGCTGGCTGATGACCGGCGAGGCCGACTACCTCGTGCGCGTGGTCGTGCCCGACATCCCGGCGCTGCAGGACTTCATCGTCAACTTCCTGTCGCGCGTGCCGGGCGTCGGCAACATCCAGTCGAGCTTTTCGCTGAAGCAGGTGAAGTACAAGACCGCGTTGCCGCTGCCCGAGGCCGCGCGCGAGCGCCCGCGGCCGGTGCGCGTGCCGGCGCGGCCGCGGTGAGCGTCGCGTCCGTTCCCGTCCTGCCCTTGCGGAGCCTGCCTGCATGAAGATCACCGCCGTCGAGTCGATCCGTGTCGAGATCCCGTTCGGGGTCGGTGTGCCGATGCCGGCGTTTCTCGGCATGGGACAGCGCACGGTCGGCACGTTGCTGATCCGTGTCGACACCGACACCGGCCTGACCGGCTGGGGCGACGCGTTCGGCCATTCGATCATCCCGTCGACGCAGGCCGCGTTCGACACGCTCGTCGCGCCGACCCTGATCGGTCGCGATGCGACGCAGGGCGCGGCGCTGGTCGACGCGCTGGCGCGGCAGCTGAACATCTACGGGCGCGCCGGCTCGCTGATGTTCGCGCTCGCCGGTCTCGACCTCGCGCTGCACGACCTGGCCGGCAAGGCCGCCGGCCTGCCGCTGCACCGGCTGCTCGGCGGGGCCCGGCGCCTGCGGCTGCCGGCCTACGCGAGCCTCACGCGCTACGGCGATCCGGACAGCGTCGGGCGCATGTGCGAACGCGCCGTGGCGCAGGGCTATCGCTGGATCAAGCTGCACGAGGTCACGGTCGACGCGGTGCGCGCGGCGCGCGCGGCGATCGGACCCGAGGTCGCGCTGATGATCGACACGAACTGCCCGTGGTCGCAGTTCGAGGCGGTCGAGATGGCGCGCGCGTTCGCGCCGTTCGCCCCCGCCTGGCTCGAGGAGCCGTGCTGGCCGCCCGAGAACCACGCGGCGCTCGCGCATGTGCGCCGTGTCGGCGGCCTGCCGATCGCGGCGGGCGAGAACGCGATCACCGCGCAGGCGTTCCACGACCTGTTCACCGCCGGCGCCATCGACATCGCGCAGCCCAGCCCGGCCAAGATCGGCATCACCGAGTCGCTGCGCGTGTTCGCGCTGGCCGACGCGTGCAATGTCGCGCTGGCGCCGCACACGCCGTACTTCGGCCCCGGCTTCCTCGCCGGCCTGCATCTGCACGCGATCCGGGCGCACACCTTCCCGGTCGAATGGCTCTGGTACGACCTCGACGCCACGCTGTACGGCGACGCGATCGTGCCGCGCGACGGCCACGTCGACGTGCCGACCGGGCCGGGGCTCGGGCGCGACCCCGATCCCGCGGTGATCGCGCGGTACCGCGCATGAGCACGGCACGTCCGTTCGACCTGCAGCGCGACTTCGAGCAGCCGCGGCGCTCGGTCGCGCTCGGCCGCGAGGCGATGGCAGCGACGTCGCATCCCGACGCCACGCGGGTCGCGCTCGACGTCCTCGCCCGCGGCGGCAACGCGATGGACGCGGCGATCGCCGCGTGCGCGGTGCAGGGGGTGGTCGAACCCGGCTCGACCGGCATCGGCGGCGACTGCTTCGCGCTGATCGCGCCGCGTGGCAGCGATGCGGTCACGGGCTTCAACGGTTCTGGGCGCACGCCGGCCGCGATCGACGCTGCCGCCGTGGCCCGCGCACACGGGCGCGCGCTGCCGCGCACGTCGCCGCACACGGTCACGGTGCCCGGTGCGGTCGATGCGTGGTCGCAACTGCTCGCCGCGCACGGCACGTGGTCGCTCGCGCAGGCGCTCGCGCCCGCGATCGCGTTCGCGCGCGACGGCTATGCGGTGACACCGCGCGTCGCGGCCGACTGGCGGCGCGACCGCGATCTGCTGCGGGCGGACGAAGCGGCCGCACGCCATCTGCTGGTCGACGGCGAGGCCCCGCGTGCAGGCGCGGTGCACCGCCAGCCGGCGCTCGCGGACACGCTCGAGCGCATCGCGCGCGACGGACGCGACGGCTTCTACACCGGCCCCACCGCGCGCGACCTCGTCTCGCGGCTGCGGGCGCTCGGTGGGGCGCACACCGAAGCCGACTTCGCCGAGGCCCGCGGCGAGACCGTGCAGCCGATCTGCGCGGACTACCGCGGCTGGCGGGTGCACGAGTGCCCGCCGAACGGGCAGGGCCTCGCGGCGCTGCTGATGCTGCGGCTGCTCGAAGGCTTCGCCCCCGGCGATGCACCGACGCACGTCGATCGGCTGCACGTCGAGCTCGAATGCGCGCGCCTGGCCTACGGCGTGCGCGACGTGTTCGTCGCGGACCCCGCGCACGTCGGCGTCCCGGTCGCGCATCTGCTGAGCGACGCGTTCGTCACGGACCTGCGCGCCCGCGTGCGGCTCGACCGCGCGATGGGCGCGGTCGGCAGCTTCGCCGGCCCGGCGCATCGCGACACCGTCTACCTGTGCGTCGTCGACCGCGACCGCAACGCGGTGAGCCTGATCAACTCGATCTTCAGTCCGTACGGCAGCGGCATCGTCGGACCCGCGAGCGGCGTGCTGCTGCACAACCGCGGCCAGAGCTTCGCGCTCGACCCGGCGCATCCGAACGCGCTCGCCCCGCGCAAGCGCCCGATGCACACCATCATTCCCGGCATGGTCACGCGCGACGGGCGTGCGGTGATGCCGTTCGGCGTGATGGGCGGCCACTATCAGGCGATGGGGCAGGCGGTGTTCCTCGGCCGCGTGCTCGACCACGGCTGCAACCCCCAGCACGCGATGGACCTGCCACGCGCGTTCGTGCGGCCCGGGACGTGCACCGTCGAGGCCGAGGCCACGTGGCCCGCGGCCACCCTCGACACGCTGCGTGCGCGCGGCTTCGAGGTGGTCGCCCCGCCGTGGGCGATCGGCGGTGCGCAGGCGATCTGGATCGACGCCGACGCAGGCACGCTGATCGGGGGCTCGGACCCGCGCAAGGACGGCTGCGCGCTCGGACGCTGATGCAGGCGAGCGACGCGGCCGAACGGCGCGCGCGGCGGCGTCGAGCGCGCGGGGGCGGCTTGTAGACTCCGCGGTCCTGTCGTCGGCGTCGTCTGCGCCACGCCTCTCGTCGCCTGATTCCGATGCCTGCCTTCCTCGCGGCCGCCGCGCTGCTCGTCGTCGCCGCGCTGGCCTTCCTGCTGCCACCGCTGCTGGTGCGGCGCGACCCCGGCGCGAAGCGGTCGTCCGTCGCCGCCAACGTCGATGTGGTGCGTGATCAGCTGGCCGAACTCGAGGCCGATCTCGTCCGCGGCACGCTGAGCCCCGAGCGCCACGCCGAAGCCCGACGCGAGCTCGAACGTCGCCTGCTCGAAGACACGGCCGACGCGGCGCCGGCGCCCGCCGAGGCACCGCCGAAGCGACCGGTGGCGCTTGCAGTCGTCGTGGCCGTGCTGGTCCCCGCGCTCGCGGCCGGTCTGTACGCCGTGCTCGGCAACCCGGCGGCGCTCGACCGCGCCACGCGCCAGGGGATGACCGACGAGCAGGTCGCCAACCGCGACAAGGTGCGCGACCTGACGGCGAAGCTCGAAGCGCGGATGCAGCAGAAGCCCGACGACGCGCAGGGCTGGGAGATGCTGGGGCGCGCATACCGCATGCAGGACAAGCTGCCGCAGGCACTGCGTGCCTACGAGCGCGCGGTGCTGCTGGACCCGAAGAACCCGGTGGCGCTGGCCGACTACGCAGAGCTGCTGGCCCTCGGGCAGGGCGGACGCATCGACGGGGCTGCCGCCGAAGCGGCCGAGCGGGCGCTGGCGCTCGACCCGCGCAGCGACAAGGCGCTCGCGCTGCTCGGGACCGGCGCGTTCGACGCGCGCCAGTACGACCGCGCGATCGGCTACTGGCAGCGCCTGCTTGCGCTCGCACCCCCCGGTTCGCCGTTCGCGCAGGCGGTGCAGCAGGGTATCGACGAGGCGCGCGCCGCGAAGGCCGAGGAAGCCAAGCCCGACTCCGCGGGGGCGCGCGTCGCGACGGCGGTGACCGGCCGCGTGGTGCTCGCCCCGGCGCTGGAGAAGCAGGTGAGCCCCGACGACACCGTGTTCGTGACCGCGCGCGCGGTCGACGGTCCGCCGATGCCGCTCGCGGTCGTGCGCCGGCGGGTGGCCGATCTGCCGTTCGATTTCGTCCTCGACGACTCGATGGCGATGGCGCCGGAGCTGAAGCTGTCGTCCGCGGCGAGCGTCGTGGTGACGGCGCGGGTGTCGAAGCGCGGACAGCCGATCCGCGCGCCCGGCGACTTCGAGGGCCGACGCGAGCCGGTCAGGCCGGGAGACCGCGACGTCGTGGTGACCATCGATCGCGTCGTGCAGTGACCGCTGCCGGCCGTCGCGCGTGGCTGCGGGCCGGGGCTGCGGCGCTGGCCACCGGCGCGGGCGTACCGGCGCTGGCGCAGGACCCTCCGGCCACCCTGCGCGCCGACATCGCCGCGTTCGAGGCCGCGATGCTCGCGCGGCACCCGATCGACCCTGGCGTGCTGCGCGCGTGGCTCGCGGCGATCCGCTTCGATCCCGGCGTCGTGCGGCGGGTGACGAACCCCGCGACGGCACGGCCGTGGCGCGAGTTCCGCGCCGGGCTGCTCGGCCGTGACCGCGTCGAGGCCGGACGGGCCTTCGCGCTGCAGTGGGCGACGACGCTCGCCGCCGTCGCGGTGCGCTGGGGCGTGCCCGCGCCGATCGTCGTCGCGATCCTCGGCATCGAGACCTTCTGGGGGCGCGACACCGGCCGGTTTCGCCTGCTCGACGCGCTGGGCACGCTGGCCTTCGAGGTGCCGGCGCGCGCGGCGTTCTTCCGCGACGAACTCGCCCAGCTTCTGCTGCTCGGGCGCGACGGCTGGCTCGACCCGTTGACCGCGCAGGGCTCGTTCGCCGGTGCGATCGGCCTGCCGCAGTTCCTGCCGTCGAACGTGCGCACGCTCGCGGTCGACTTCGACGGCGACGGGCGTGCCGATCTGGTCGGCAGCGTGCCCGACGCGATCGCGAGCGTCGCGCGCTATCTCGCGGCCTTCGGCTGGCGAGCCGGAGACGACGTGCTGCTCGCGGCCGCGGTCGAGGCGCCGGAGCGCGTCGGCGATCTGCTCGCGAGCGGCGCGCTGCCGATGCACGACGCCCGCCGTCTGTGGGACGCGGGCGTGTCGATCGAGCGGGCGCCGGCGGCACGCGAACTGCTGTCGCTGCTGCGCTTCGACGGCGACGCCGGGCCGGAGTGGCGCGTCGGACTGCACAACTTCTGGGTGATCACGCGCTACAACCGCAGCCACAACTACGCGCGGGCGGTGGTCGAACTCGCCCGCGCGGTCGAGGCGATCGGCTAGAACTTGCCGTTGGCGTTCTTCCACTCGCTGCGTGGCGGGATCGGCTCGATCGTGTCCCAGTGCTCGGCGATACGACCGCTCTCCACCCGGAAGAGGTCGTGGAAGCTCGAGTGCACGCCGCCGAGGTGGCCCTCCGACACCACCAGCACGAAGTCGCCCTCGCCCAGCACGCGGTGGATGCGGTCGTACTTCAGCGTGATGCCCTGCTTCGCCATCGCCGCGAGCGCCGCGCCGAGCCCGGAGAGCTGGTCGGGGATCTGCGGGTTGTGCTGCAGATAGCGGTCGCCGTCGAAGTACCCCGCCAGCCGGTCCATGCGGCCCTCGACGAGGATGTCCTCGACGAATCGCCGCACCAGCGTCTTGTTCGCCTCGGTGCGGTCGAGATCGCGCGCGGTGGTCGGGCCGTCGGTCATCGTGCGACCGGACGGGTTCGGACCGGCCGCAGCGGGCTGCAGGTTGTCCCAGTGCTCGACGATCCGGCCGCGATCGAAGCGGAAGATGTCGAAGCCGATCTTCGGTCCGAAGAAGTCGTACTCGGTGTGCGTGAACACGAAGTCGCCGTCCTCGAAGACGCGCACGGTGTTCACCTTCGCGCTGCCCTTCGGCAACTGCGCGAGCACCGCGGCGAAGCCCGCGAGGCCGTCGGCGACGGCCAGGTTGTGCTGGGTGTAGCGGTTCGGGTCGATCACCGCGGCCGGCGCGGGATCACCGGTCTCGATCGACTTCAGCAGGGCGACGACCTGTTGCTTGCGGACGGACACGGGCTTCTCCTTGGCGGCGTGGACCACGGTGGGAACGGCCATCGCGGCAAGCGCGAGGGCGGCGAGCGCGCGACGGCGCGCAGACAGACGCACGGACATGACGATCTCCGGTGGACGGGGTTGCCGTCGGCGGTGATCGACGCCGCGCGACGGTGTGGGGGGATCGTGGTCGCCGGGCGGCAGGCAGGACAGGTCGGCGCCGGGCGCAGAATGGTCAACAATGGACACCCGCATCGCGGTGTCGACCGTCCCCGAGTCCGGCATGCCCCGCTCGTCCCGTGCCGCCGTGCCCGTGCACCGCACCGCATCCTCGCGCCCGATCGACATCGAACAGGTGGTCTGGCAGCCCCCGCCCGGCTATGCGCTCGACATCGAGATCCGGTCGGTGCGCGAACTGCTCGCCCGCGTGTCGCAGCGGCATCTGCGCGCCGTGCAGCGCATCCGCTTCCACATGCTGATGACCGTCACGCGCGGTCGTTGCACGCACGTGATCGACTTCATCGAGCAGCGCTGTGTCCCCGGCTCGGTGATCGTGCTGCGGCCGGGTCAGGTGCACCGCTTCGACCCGTCACGCGACTGGGACGGCTGGCTGGTGATCTTCCGGCCCGAGCTGCTGCTGCCGATCGCCGATCCGGCGCGCGATGCCGAGAACGGCGCGCTCGAGCACGCGCTCTCGGCGCTGCCGAGCCACCTCGCGCTCGAAACGTCCGAGCGGCAGGCGGTCGACGAGTGCATCGCGCGCATGGCGCTCGACGCGGCGGCCGACGCACCCGCCGCGTGGCGCAACGCGCTGCTGCGCCATCAGCTCTACGCGCTGCTGCTGCGTGCCCGCTGGCACCACGCACGCCGGGCGGCGCCGGCACGCGCCTCGGCGGCCGATCTCGCGCGCTTCGAGCGCTTCCGCGCGCTCGCGGAGAGCGACTTCGCGCAGCGACGCACCGTCGCCGACTACGCGGCCCAGCTCGGATGCTCGGAGAAGACGCTCGCCCGCGCCGCGATGGCGGCCAGCGGTGCCGGCCCGAAGGCGTGGCTGCAGGCGCGCATCGCGCTGGAGGCGCGACGGCTGCTCGCGCACACGGCGTGGCCCGTCGGCGTCATCGCCGACCACCTCGGCTTTGCCGAGGCGACGCAGTTCGTGAAGTTCTTCCGCCGCGAGGCCGGCTGCGCGCCCGGCGCGTTCCGGCGGCGCGCGGCCGCCGCTGGCTGATCAGTCGCCGCGCACGGCCCGTGCGATCCCGGCGGCGTCGAGGCGGTCGAGGCCCGCGTCCTTCAGCAGTGCATCGACGATCGGTGCCTGCACGCGATAGCGCAGCGCGCTGCGCATCACCTGGTCGGACACGCTCGCCGGCTCGGCCGCGTCGCCTGCGTTGGCACCCGCGCCCGCGGCGCCGTCGAGGTGGACGATGCGGATGGCCTCGATGTGCTCGAGCGGCTTCGCGCTCTCGCGCACGATGCCTTCGAGCCGCTCGAGCGCCGCGAGCTTCGCGCGCAGCGCCATCGCCTCGGGGCTCATCGCGTTCTCGGCCTCGTTGAGCGCACGCCGCCCGGCCGCGTCGATCTCGTAGCGCACCTGCGCCGCCGCGGCACGCAGACGATCCGCCGCTGCCTCGGCTTCCGCGGTGAGGCGCAGCGCCTCGGCGTGCTCGGCCGCGGCCTTCTTCTGCGTCTGCGCCGCGCCCAGCGCGGCGATGCCCTTCGACTCGCTGTCGCGTCGCGCCTGCACCAGGTGCACCGCGCGCTCGCGCTCCGCGCGTTCGACGTCGCGCGCGCTGATGACGGACTCCTCGGCCCGGACCGCGCCGGCGCGCGCCGCTTCGGCCTCGGCCATCGCGGCCGAGCGCTCCATCGACTGCTTCGCGATGTCGATCTCGCGCAGCTGCTCGGCCAGCTCGATCTCGCGTCGGCGGTCGATCTCGGCGATCTCGACGGCGCGCGAGCGCGCGATCTCCATCTCCTTGATCTGCTGCTCGACGCGCACGCGCTCCTCGCGCACCGCGCGCTCCGACGTGAGCTTGGCCCGCTCGACGGCTTCGGTGGCGCTGATCTGCGCCTGCTCGGAGTCCTGCTTGCGCGCGGCGGTCTCGCGCGACACGTCGGCCGTCTGCTGCGCGCGCCGGATGGCGATCTCGCGCTCCTGCGCGAGCCGCGCGTATTCCTCCTCGCGCCCGAGTTCGAGCATCTGCTGTTCGGCCTCGAGGTTCTTGCGCTGGATCGCCACCTGCGCGTCGCGCTCGATCTCGTTGCGCCGCTTGCGCCGTTCCTCGATCTCGGCGGTGAGCCGTGTCAGGCCGGCGGCGTCGAAGGCGTTGTTGGGGTTGAAGAACTCGCGCCCGGCCTGGTCGAGGCGCGACAGCGACACGCTCTCGAGCCCGAGCCCGTTCTTGGCAAGCCCGTCAGACGCGAGCGCCTGCACGCGCTTGGCGAACGCGTGCCGGTTCTCGTGCAACTGCTCCATGCTCTTCTCGGCGGCGGCCGAACGCAGCGCGTCGGTGAACTTGCCTTCCAGCAGATCGCGCAGCGCCTCCGGCGACTGGGTCTTCGAGCCGAGCGTCTGCGCCGCCGCGGCCAGCGCGTCGCGGTCGGGCTCGACGCGGACGTAGAAGTCGGCCTCGACGTTCACGCGCATGCGGTCCTGGGTGATCAGCGCGCGCTCGTTCTCGTGATGCACGCCGATGCGCACGGTGTTCATGTTGATGCGGGTGACCTCGTGCAGCACCGGGATCACGAGCGCGCCACCGCTGATGACGACCCGCTGTCCGCCGAAGCCGGTCCGCACGAACGACAGCTCGGTGGTCGAGCGCTGGTACAGCCGCGACAGGATCCACCATGCGACGGCGACGACGACGATCAGGAGGATCAGCGCGACGATCACGACGCCGAGATCGATCTGCATGGGCGGCGGACTCCGGTGGGCGTGGCGGGGAAGGGCGGGGGGATCAGGCGCGGGTCGAGAAGGCGACGCGCCCGAGCCGGGCGACCTCGGTCTCGACGTGCAGGCCGGGCTTCAGGGCTTCGGCGGCGACCGGCGCACCGGCCATCACGCTCCAGCCCGCTTCGAGGCGCTCGCCGGCGTCGGCGGCCATCCGCGACGCGGCCGCGAGCGCGCGCAGCGGATGGCCGAGGATGCCGGCC
>JALORJ010000060.1 GCA_025459035.1 Burkholderiales bacterium | reverse complement strand
GCCGCCCGGCAGCCCTGCGCGGTTTCGCAATCTGTTCACCGGAGCCGACCGCTGCCTGGACATCGTCAACGACGGTCGCAACAACCGCATCCAGATGGCACCGTGCGGCGCGTACTCGGGTCAGGCGTGGGCGCTCGAGCCGGCGCGCGAGGTGCCGGGCGCCTATCGCCTGCGCACGCGCTTCACCGGGGCGAGCCGCTGCCTCGATGTCGTCAACGACGGTCGCAACAACCGTCTGCAGATGGCCGACTGCGGTGCGTACTCGGGCCAGATGTGGACCCTGGAGGGCACGTCGCGTCCCGGGCATGTGCGGCTGCGCACGCAGTTCACGGGGCCGGACCGCTGTCTGGACGTGATCAACGACGGTCGCAACAACCAGTTGCAGATGGCCGCGTGCGCCGAGGTGTCGGGGCAGTACTGGACCGCCAAGTAGCGCGGCGGGGCCGCGCGCGCACGCGAGGGGCCGATGCCGCTTGCGTGCGCGGCGGATGCATTCGCAGGTTGTCAGCCCGCGGACGCCTGCAGCTGCATGCGCAGCGCGGTCTTGAGCACCTTGCCGTAGTGGTTCTTCGGCAGCGCGTCGACGAAGCGCCACTGCTTCGGGCGCTTGAAGCGCGCGATGTGGTCGAGGCACAGCGCCTCGAGCGCTGCGACCGTCACCTGCGGCCCCGCGACCACGAACGCCACCACGATCTCGCCCCACTCCGAGTCGGGCACGCCGACCACCGCGACCTCGCGCACGTCGGGGTGCAGCAGCAGCACTTCCTCGACCTCGCGCGGATAGATGTTGCTGCCACCCGAGATGATCAGGTCCTTCGACCGGTCCTTCAGTGCGAGGAAGCCGTCGGCGTCGAACGCGCCGAGGTCGCCGGTCCACAGCCAGCCGTCGCGCAGCGTGTTCGCGGTCGCTTCGGGATTGCGCCAGTAGCCCGCCATCACCGTCGGCCCGCGCACGATCACCTCGCCGGTCTCGCCGTCAGGAAGGGGCGCGCCGTCGGGCCCGACCACCCGCACGTCCACGAGCGAGTGCGCGACGCCGACGGACGCCGAGCGCACCGCGTGACGCGGGTGTGCGGTGTCCTCGAGATGCTCGCGCGACAGCACCGTGATCGTCATCGGCGATTCACCCTGGCCGTAGATCTGCACGAAACGCGGACCCATCGCCGCGCGTGCGCGCGCGATGTCGGGGGCGTACATCGGCCCGCCGCCGTACACGATCGTGCGGAAGCCGCTCGCGTCGGCGCCGGTCTCGACGATGTGGTCCACGAGGCGCCGCACCATCGTCGGCGCCGCGAACAGGCACAGCCGTCCGAGTTGCCGCGACAGCTCGACGAGCTCGGCCGGATCGAAGCCGCCCGACGCCGGCACGACGTGCGTCGCTCCCCGCGACAGGAACGCCGGCAGGTAGGCCCCGGCGCCATGCGACATCGGCGCGGCGTAGACCACGTGATCGTCGGCATCGACGCGATCGACGTCGGTGAAGTAGCCGGCGGTCGTGGCCTGCAGATTGGCGTGGGTCTGCATCACGCCCTTCGGTCGTCCGGTGGTCCCGGACGTGTAGAAGAGCCACGCGAGGTCGCCTGGCGCGCGTTCGACGAGCGGCCACGGCTCGCCCGCGAGCAGCGTCGCCCACTCGGGATCGTCCACGGCGAGCACGCGGCAGGTGCGGTGCGTCGGCAGCGCCTGATCGGCCAGCGCCGCGGCGAGCGCGCGCGTGGTCAGCAGCACCGAGGCCTCGGTGTCGCCGACGATGAAGTCGAGTTCCTTCGGGTGCAGCTTCGCGTTGATCGGCACCACGACGAGGCCGGCCCACCAGGTGCCCAGCATCGCTTCGACATAGTCGACCCGGTTGGGCATCCACAGCGCGACGCGGTCGCCGGCGGCGAGGTGCAGGGCGGCGCGTAGCGCGCCCGCGACACGGGCGCTGCGCTGCGCGAGCGCGGCGTGATCGAGATGCAGATGCGCCCCGAGACGAACCGCCGGTCGCGTCGGATGGACGCGGGCGACGCGGGACAGCAAGGTGGCGATGTTCATCGGGGTGAGAGCACGGCGGCGAGGGCCCGATGTTGCCGCCGATGCGGGTCGCTCGCGGGGCGCCGACGACGCGCGCGTTCGATCATGCAGGACATGCGGGGAAGAAGGCGCGCACCGGACCGGTCACGGGCGCCCACAAGACGAAGCCCGGACGCCTTGCGGCGCCCGGGCTTCGGAAGATGGCTCCTCGAGCTGGACTCGAACCAGCGACCTGCGGATTAACAGTCCGACGCTCTACCGACTGAGCTATCGAGGAATCGACAGCCCGCGACTATATCGACGCGCGGAGCGACCGGTCAACCGCGTCGGGCGACCGGCAAACCCCCTTCAGCGCTGCACCGCCGCCATTGCGGCCGCGACGTGGTCGATGTTGCCGAGGTTCAGCGCGGCCACGCAGATGCGGCCCGTGTCGACCGCGTAAACCGAGTGCTCGGTACGCAGGCGCTCCACCTGTGCGCGGGTCAGACCCGTGTACGAGAACATGCCCCGCTGCGACACGACGAAGCCGTGATCCTGCTGCGGCAGGGCTGCCGCGAGACGCTGCGCCAGCGCCTGGCGCATCTGCTTGATGCGGTCGCGCATGCGACCGAGTTCCTCGTCCCACAGCGCACGCACCTCCGGTGTGTCGAGGACCGCCGCGACCACCTTGCTGCCATGCGTCGGCGGGTTCGAGTAGTTGGTGCGCACGATGCGCTTGAGCTGGCTCAGCACGCGCGCGGCCTCGTCGGCCGACGCCGCGACCACGCTCAGCGCGCCGACGCGCTCGCCGTACAGCGAGAAGCTCTTCGAGAACGAGTTCGACACGAGCATCGGTAGACCGGTCGCGGCGAATCGGCGGACGGCCGCCGCGTCGGCCTCGAGGCCGTCGCCGAAGCCCTGGTACGCGATGTCGAGAAAGGGCACGAGGCCGCGATCGCGCACGATGTCGATGACGGTGTCCCACTGCGCGTCGCTCAGGTCGACGCCGGTCGGGTTGTGGCAGCACGCGTGCAGCACCACGACATCCCCGGCGGGCGCCGTCGCGAGCGCGGCGCGCATGCCGTCGAAGTCGAGCCCGCGGGTGCGCGGGTCGTGGTACGGGTAGGTGCGGACCTCGGAGCCGGCGGCCTCGAACAGCGCGCGGTGGTTTTCCCAGCTCGGGTCGCTGATCCAGATCTTCGCGCCGGGCGACACGCGTCGCAGCAGGTCGGCGCCGATGCGCAGGCCGCCGGTCCCGCCAAGCGCCTGCACGGTCACGGCGCGGCGGCTCGCGACGACGTCGCTGGTGGCGCCGAAGACGAGCTGCTGCACGGCGCGGTCGTACGCCGCGAGACCGTCGATCGGCAGATACGAGCGGGGCGCCGCGGCGGCGACCAGCTGCGCCTCGGCGCGCCTGACGCAGTCGAGCAGCGGCACCTTGCCGTCCTCGCCGGTGTAGACCCCGACGCCGAGGTTGACCTTGTCCGCGTGGGTGTCGGCGGCGAACGCCTCGGTGACGCCGAGGATGGGATCGCGCGGGGCCATCTCGACGGCGTGGAAGAGCGAAGCGGCGGCGGTGGACATGGGGCGGATAGACTCGTTCGGAGACGTCGGACGAAGCCGCGGAGGATAGCTTGGCGACCGTGTTCCCCGGCAGCCCGTACCGGCTGCACCAGCCCTTCGAACCCGGGGGCGACCAGCCCGAGGCGATCCGCCAGCTGACCGAGGGCGTGCTTGCCGGACTGAAGTTCCAGACGCTGCTGGGCGTCACAGGCTCGGGGAAGACGTACACGATGGCCAACGTGATCGCGCGCCTGGGTCGGCCGGCGATCGTGATGGCGCCCAACAAGACGCTCGCCGCGCAGCTGTACGCGGAGATGCGCGAGTTCCTGCCCGAGAACGCCGTCGAGTACTTCGTCTCGTACTACGACTACTACCAGCCCGAGGCGTACGTCCCGTCGCGCGACCTGTTCATCGAGAAGGACTCGAGCATCAACGAGCACATCGAGCAGATGCGCCTGTCGGCCACCAAGGCGCTGCTGGAGCGGCGCGACACCGTGATCGTCGCGACGGTGTCGGCGATCTACGGCATCGGCGATCCGGTCGACTATCACGCGATGATCCTGCACCTGCGCGAAGGCGAGCGCATCGGCCAGCGTGCCGCGATCCAGCGTCTGGCCGAGATGCAGTACGAGCGCAGCGACATCGACTTCCGCCGGGGCACGTTTCGCGTGCGCGGCGACGTGCTCGACATCTACCCGGCCGAGAACGCGGAGCACGCGCTGCGCGTCACGCTGTTCGACGACGAGATCGAGACGCTGGCACTGTTCGACCCGCTCACCGGGCACGTGATCCAGCGCGTGGGCCGGTTCACCGTGTACCCGTCGAGCCACTACGTGACGCCGCGTGCGACGACGCTGAAGGCGGTCGACGGCATCAAGGCGGAGCTGTCGGAGCGCATCGAGTTCTTCCATCGCGCCGGCAAGCTGGTCGAGGCGCAGCGCATCGAACAGCGCACGCGCTTCGATCTCGAGATGCTCCACGAGCTCGGCTTCTGCAAGGGCATCGAGAACTACACGCGACACATCTCGGGCCGGGCCGCGGGCGAGCCGCCCCCGACGCTGATCGACTATCTGCCGCGCGACGCGCTGATGATCATCGACGAGAGCCACGTCACGGTGCCGCAGATCGGCGGCATGTTCCGCGGCGACCGCGCGCGCAAGGAGAACCTGGTCGAGTACGGCTTCCGGCTGCCGTCGGCACTCGACAACCGGCCGCTCACGTTCGAGGAGTTCGAGGCCCTCATGCCGCAGACCGTGTTCGTGTCCGCGACGCCGTCGACCTACGAGGCGCAGCACCAGCAGCGCGTGGTCGAGCAGGTCGTACGCCCGACGGGGCTGGTCGATCCGGTACTCGAGGTGCGGCCGGCGTCGACCCAGGTCGACGATCTGCTGTCCGAGATCCGGTTGCGTGTCGAGCGCGCCCAGCGCGTGCTCGTGACGACGCTCACCAAGCGCATGGCCGAGGACCTGACCGACTATCTGTCGGAACACGGCGTGAAGGTGCGCTACCTGCACTCGGACATCGACACCGTCGAGCGCGTGGAGATCATCCGCGACCTGCGGCTGGGCGTGTTCGACGTGCTGGTCGGGATCAACCTGCTGCGCGAGGGGCTCGACCTGCCCGAGGTGTCGCTGGTCGCGATCCTCGATGCGGACAAGGAAGGGTTCCTGCGCTCCGGGCGGTCGCTGATCCAGACCATCGGCCGGGCGGCGCGACACGTCGAGGGCACGGCACTGCTGTATGCCGACACCATGACCGACTCGCTGCGTGCGGCGATCGACGAGACCGAACGGCGCCGGGCGAAGCAGCAGGCGTGGAACGCGGCGCAGGGCATCGTGCCGCGCGGCGTCACCAAGCGGGTGAAGGATCTGATCGACGGCGTCTACGACGCGACCGAGGTGCGCCAGCAGCGCAAGGCCGCCGAGAACGAGGCGGCGGCCGCGAGCCTGGGCGAGAAGGATCTGGCGCGCGAGATCAAGCGGGTCGAGCGCGAGATGCTCGAGCACGCGCGCAATCTCGAGTTCGAGCAGGCGGCACGCAAGCGCGACGAACTGAAGCGCCTGAAGCAGCAACTGTTCGGGCCCGAGGGCGCAGCGCTGCCGCCGAAGGCCGCCAACGCGTGAGCCAGGCGTCTCGTGGCGCCCGCCAGAGCGCCACGAGACGCCGGTTCAGACCCCGTGACGCGATCCGGGTCTCGCGGGCCGGCGCGCTCGCGCGCCGGCCGCGAATCGCTTCACGGCGTGGCGTTCACTTGCGGGTCTCGATCTGCTGGATCGGGGCTTCCTGCCGGTCGCCCGGCAGCGACGCCGGACGCGGGCGTCCGCGGGGTGTGACCGCGACTTCGGGCGCCGACGTCACCGGCGCCGCGAAGCGCGTCTCGACCTGCTGCATGCCTTCCGGCAGACGGATCGGATCGAGCGTCGGCACCGGTCGCGGTGCGGCGACCGCCGGGGCCGGGCTCGGCGGGGCTGGCTCGGAACGCGCTTCGGGAGGCACCGGGGCGATCGCGACGACGATCGGCGTCACGGTCTCGGCGACCTCCGCGTCGGCGTCCGCGACGCGCGGTGCCGGTGCGGGCGTCACGGGCGCAGTCTGCACCGGCGGCGGCAACGCGACGGCCACTGCCGCGACCGGTTCCGGCTGCGGTGCCGGGGACGGAGTTGCGACCGCCGGCACTTCGTCGAGCGACGCAGCGTCGAGATCCGCGCTCTGCGGACGGGTGTCGATCATCGGGGGCGGAGCGACCAGACCGTCGTCATGGGTCGACGCGTCCGCGGCATCGTCCGCGACGTGGTCGACGACCATGTCCGTCGCGGCATCGTCGATCGCAGGCGTGTCGGCGAGCGCGGCAGCGCCTTCCGCGGCGCGGCGACCGCTGCCGCCGCGACGCCCGCGACGCCGGCGACGCCGTTCCTCGCCGCCTGCCGTGTCGGCCGTGCCGTCGACGAGCGTGCCGTTCGGCAACGCGCCGTCGAGCGCGGCGGCGTCGAGCGCCTCGGCGACGACGGCTGCCTCGGGCTTCGGCGCACGCGGCTCACGCGGCGGGCGCGCCGGTCGGCCTTCGGCCGCGGCGCGCGGCTCGCGGCTCGCGACATCGTTCACGCCAGCGTCGCCGTTGGCGACGGCTGGGTGGTCGGCGCGATCGCCACGACCGCGTCCGCCACGCCCGCCGCGCCGTCCGGCGCCGTCCGTGGCTCCGGCGGCGTCGGTGGCGCGCTCCGGACGCGGACCGCGGCCTTCGCCGGTCGGGCGCTCGGACCGATCGGTGCGGTCGCCCCGATCGTCACGGCGGCCACCGCCGCGGCGCGATCGCTGACCGTCACGCGGTTTGCGCGTGGCGTCCTCGGCGGGCGCCGCCGGTGCCGCGACGGGGGCCGGTGCGGTCTCGACCGGCCGCGGGCCGGTGAACCAGCCGAGGATGCGGCCGAGGAACGAGCCGGGCGGCTGCGGCGGCATGGCCACCGGCGCCGCGGGCACCGGGACCGGTGCGGCGGCCGGCGCGGGTTCGGGCACCGGCAGCGGTGCGTGCTGGGTCGGCGTGACGCCCTTGACCATCGCTTCGGGGCGCGGCGGACGGTCCGATGCGGACCCCGGCAGGTTCTCGTCCGGCTCCGGCGGCGGGGTCACCATCTGGTAGCTCGGCGGCAGCACCCCGGTCTGGTTCAACTCGTCGTGGCGCAGGCGCGTGACGGTGTAGTTCGGCGTCTCGATGTGGATGTTCGGGATCAGCAGCACGCTCACCTTGAGTCGCGCCTCGAGCGCCGCGAACTCGCCCCGCTTCTCGTTGAGCAGGTAGGTCGCGACGTCGACCGGCACCTGCGCATGCACGGCGGCGGTGTTCTCCTTCATCGCCTCCTCCTGGATGATGCGCAGGATGTGCAGCGACGACGACTCGATGCCGCGGATGTGACCGACGCCGTGGCAGCGCGGACAGGCGATGTGGCTGGTCTCGCCGAGCGATGTCTGCAGACGCTGGCGGGACAGTTCGATCAGCCCGAAGCGCGAGATCTTGCCCATCTGCACGCGGGCCCGGTCGTGACGTAGCGCATCGCGAAGCCGGTTCTCGACGTCACGCTGGTTCTTGGTCGACTCCATGTCGATGAAGTCGATGACGACCAGCCCGCCGAGGTCGCGCAGGCGCAGCTGGCGCGCGATCTCGTCGGCGGCCTCGAGGTTGGTGTTGGTGGCCGTGGCCTCGATGTCGCTGCCCTTCGTGGCACGCGCGGAGTTCACGTCGACCGACACGAGTGCCTCGGTGTGGTCGATGACGATCGAACCCCCGGACGGCAGCGGCACCTGACGGGCATACGCCGACTCGATCTGGTGCTCGATCTGGAAGCGCGAGAACAGCGGCGTGTCGTCCGTGTAGTGCTTCACGCGGTTGACGTTGCCCGGCATCACGTGGCCCATGAAGCCGCGGGCCTGCTCGAAGATGCTCTCGCTGTCGATCAGGATCTCGCCGATGTCGGCGTGGAACAGGTCGCGGATCGCGCGGATCACGAGCGAGCTTTCCTGGTAGATCAGGAACGCGCCCTTCTGCGACTTCGACGCGCCTTCGATCGCGCGCCACAGCTGCATGAGGTAGTCGAGGTCCCAGTTGAGCTCCTCGACCGCCCGGCCGATCCCGGCCGTGCGCGCGATGATGCTCATGCCCTGCGGGATGTCGAGCTGCGCGATGGTCTCGCGCAGTTCGTTGCGCTCCTCGCCCTCGACGCGGCGCGACACGCCGCCGCCGCGGGGGTTGTTCGGCATCAGCACCACGTAGCGCCCGGCGAGGCTGATGTACGTGGTCAGCGCCGCGCCCTTGGTGCCGCGCTCGTCCTTCTCGACCTGCACCAGCAGTTGCTGGCCTTCGCGGATCGCGTCCTGGATGCGGGCCTTGCCGGGGTCGACGCCCTCGGCGAAGTACTGCCGGCTGATCTCCTTGAACGACAGGAAGCCGTGCCGGTCGGCGCCGTAGTCGACGAACGCGGCCTCGAGGCTCGGTTCGACGCGGGTGACGATGCCCTGGTAGATGTTGCCCTTACGCTGCTCCTTGCCCAGCGTCTCGATGTCGAGGTCGACCAGTTTCTGGCCATCGACGATCGCGACGCGGATTTCCTCCGGGTGCGTCGCGTTCAACAGCATTCGCTTCATCGGATCTATCTCCGGCGCTCGGCCGGCACGGACAGCAACGTGGGGCGACGCGAGAAGGCATCGAGGCGACCGGACGCGGCGCGGTGGCGCGGATCACGATCGGCAGGAACCTGCAGCGGCGGACTTCACGGATGCGGACATCGGTTCCCGTCGCGCGATGCGGCGGGAGCAGGGTGGGGACCGAGCGCGTTGTTCAATACCATCGCTGCTTTCACGAGGTGAGCGACTGGAAACCTTCGAGGCGGTGCACCGGGACGTGCATCGGAAAGCGACGCGGTCCCGGCGGGGGTCATGCGCAGAAGGGCGGGCGGGAACCAGCCTGTCGCCTCTGGCACCACGGGGCCCGGTCGGGCAGCCCGCGGCAGGAGTCGACCACCGATGCTGGACTCGACCGCGCTTCGGAGACTCGGTCGAGTCCCGCGGGTCGCATAACTGCCTGAAGTATATGGACCATGCTGCCGGCGAGTAAACCGTCTGTCACATGGCTCGACGTCGACGAGCACGGCGACGGGCAGCGCATCGACAATTTCCTGCTGCGCATGCTGAAAGGCGTCCCCAAGAGTCATGTCTATCGCATCCTGCGCAGCGGCGAGGTGCGCGTGAACGGCGGGCGCGCCGACCCGACCCGGCGGCTCGCACCGGGCGACCGGCTGCGCATTCCGCCGCTGCGCCCGGCCGACGCGGCGACCGCGCCGGGGCCTGCGCGCGCGCTCGACCTGATGCGCCACGTACTGTTCGAGGACGCCGCGCTGCTGGCGCTGGCGAAGCCCGCAGGCATCGCGGTGCACGGGGGTAGCGGCGTGGTCTC
The DNA here is from genome assembly GCA_025459035.1 of Burkholderiales bacterium. Taxonomy (GTDB): domain Bacteria; phylum Pseudomonadota; class Gammaproteobacteria; order Burkholderiales. Next base: position 557 of record JALORJ010000060.1, on the reverse strand, counting down.
GGGCGTCATCGAGAGCCTGCGCCTCGAGCGCCCCGATCTGCGGTTTCTCGAGCTCGTCCACCGCCTCGATCGCGACACGTCCGGCGTGCTGCTGCTCGCGAAGAAGCGAAGCGCGCTCACCGGCATGCACGCGCAGATCCGCGACGGTCAGGTCGACAAGCGCTACGCCGCGATGGCGCAGGGCGTCTGGCGCAGCGCCCGCGAGAGCGTGCGCGCCCCGCTCGAGCGTCACGTGCTCGCCAACGGCGACCGCAGGGTGACCGTGTCGCCCGGGGGTCAGGACGCCCGGACCGACTTCCGGCGTGTCGAGACCGCCGACGGGCTCACGCTCGTCGAAGCCCGGCTGCACACCGGTCGCACCCACCAGATCCGCGTGCACCTTGCGCACCTGGGCACGCCGATCGTCGGCGACGACAAGTACGGCGACTTCGACGCGAACCGCGAATGGGCGAAGCGCGGTCTGAAACGCATGTTCCTGCATGCGGCGCGCATGGCGTTCGTCCACCCGGTGTCCGGGGCTGCCAGCGTGATCGAGGCGCCGCTGCCCGCCGACCTGG
>JALORJ010000059.1 GCA_025459035.1 Burkholderiales bacterium | reverse complement strand
CGCGCTGGCCCGCCACACGGCGCTGCGCGACGGCGCCCTGCGCAAGCTGGCGGACCTGCAGCGCTTCCGCGACGAGTACTTCGACCAGCGTGCGCGCGCCCTGACCGACGGCGTCGCGGCGGCGCGCGTGCGCGACTACGACCAGTTCATCGCGCGCATCGGCGACGCGATCGACCAGCAGCGTGCGGAACTGGTCCGGCTCGAAGCGACGCGCGCTCAGGCGCTCGCGCAATGGCAGGCGCTCGAGCGCCGCCGCAAGGCGTTCGACGTGCTGGCCGCCCGGCACGCCGAGACCGAGCGCCTGCGCGAGGGCCGGGCCGAGCGCAAGGTCGAGGACGAGCACGCCGCCCGCATCGCGCGCGACCGCGGTCGCTGACCGCGGCGCGGGGGCCGCCGGCCGACCGGGCACGGGCATTGCCCCACCGCGGCCACCTACCACTTCGCAGGGTGTTCGAGCATGGCCAGCGGAACCGTGTTGCCGATCGTGGCTGCCGCTCCGGCAGACGTTGCCGCCTCCGGCGGGCGCAGCGCCCCGACCGGTGCCGACCCCGGGGGCGGCGAGAGCGGCGGCTTCGGCGCGCTGCTCGAGGCACGCATCGAGGCCCTGACGGGGCTCACGCCGTCGACGCCGGACGTAGGCCGCATGCTCGCGGCACTGCAGGCCGACGAGGCGGCGGTGCCCGGCAGCATCGCCACCGATCCGCAGGCAGACGCGACCGTGACCGATCCGGCGCTGGCCGCGCTGCTCGCGGCGCAGACCGTGACCGCCGCGCCGGTGGCCGCACCGATCACGGCGGCCGTCGTCACGACCCCGCGCGCGGCCGACGATCGGGCGAGCGGTCTCGACCGCGCCATGGCGACGGCGGGGGCCGAGGCCGGCGATCGCGACGCGACGGGCACGCGGTCGGCGGTCCCCGACGTCCGCACGGCCGACGCGTTCGGGGCCGGGACGTCGGCGGGGTTCGGCGCCGACGCGGGCTTCCGCGCAGCCGATCCCGAGTCGAGCGACGTGGCCGCGACCTCCGCCGCGCGCGACGCGCGCGCGCCCACGTTCGCGCTGGCGCAGGCCCCGGAGCCGGCACGCGAGGCCGCGAGGCCCGCGCCGGTGCGAACCGAGGTGGCGATCCCGGTCGGAAGCGCCGGCTGGGGTCAGGCGCTGTCCGAGCGGGTGACCTGGCTGGTGCGGGGTCAGCAGTCCGGGGCCGAACTGCAACTCAACCCGCCGCACCTCGGGCCCGTCGAGATTCGCATCAGCATGGGCAACGATCAGCAGGCGTCGCTGTCGTTCTTCTCGCCGCATGCGTCGGTGCGCGAAGCCGTGCAGGCGGCCTTGCCGCGACTGCACGACGCGTTCGCCGCAAGCGGGCTGTCGCTGGGCCAGGTGTCGGTAGGCGCCGAAAGCTCCGGCCAGCGCTGGCAGGGACCGGCGCCGGACGGCCGACCGGGCGGCGATGGCGGGCGCGAAGTCGGTCGTCTTGCGGTCGACCCGATCTCGGCGCCGATCCGCGGGTTCGGCGCGGCGCGCGCCGTCGACCTGTTCGCGTGACGGCCCGTCGGGAGCGAGCCTTGCCAAAAATGGCCTGTCGAGTTACAAGGCGCTTGAAAGAACGCGCCGAGTGTCTTGTTTTTTCGGCAGAATTCGGCAAGGTCTACCGCCAGAGCGCGGTGATCCCGACGCCCATCACCCGAGGCTTGCATGGCGGAAAAGGCAGCACCCAAGGCCGACGAGGCCGCCCCCCCGGCGAAGAAGAAGAAACCGCTGCTGCTGATCATCATCGCGGTGGTGGTGCTCGCGGCCGGTGGCGGCGGGGCGTGGTTCTTCCTCGGTCAGAAGCACGCGGACGGCGAGGAGGAGGAGAAGGCCGAGGAATCGCACAGCGCGCCGGTGTTCGTGACGCTGGAGCCGTTCACGGTGAACCTCGCGCCGGCCGAGGGCGAGCAGCAGAGCGACCACTACCTGCAGGTCGGGATCGACCTGGAGGTGTCGGGCAAGGAGGTCGAGGAGAAGATCAAGGGCGCGATGCCCAAGATCAAGAGCAGCATCGTGCTGCTGCTGACCAGCAAGACGCCGCAGGATCTCGCGACGACGGACGGCAAGAACCAGCTGCGCACCGAGATCGGTGCGGTGGTCAACAAGGCCATCGGCATGAAGTCCGAGCAGGGCGAGGTGATGCCGGCCGAGGACGCGAAGCCCGCCGAAGACGCGAAGGCCGAGGAGTCGGCCGAGGGCGAGGACAAGCCGAAGAAGAAGAAGAAGAAGGCGAAGAGGCCGGCCGCGGCCGCGGCCGAGGGCGTGCGCGACGTGCTGCTCACGTCGTTCATCATCCAGTGACCCGCTAGAGCGCGCACCGCGATGGCCGACGACATCCTGTCCCAGGAAGAAGTCGACGCGCTGCTGCGCGGCGTCACCGGAGACACCGACGAAACGCCGGCCCCCGCCGAGGACACCTCGGGGCCGAAGCCGTACGACATCGGTCGGCAGGAGCGCATCGTCCGCGGGCGCATGCCGACGCTCGAACTGGTCAACGAGCGCTTCGCGCGGCTGTTTCGCATCGGGCTGTTCAACTTCATGCGCAAGAACGCCGAGATCTCGGTGGGTCCGGTGCGCGTGATGAAGTACAGCGACTTCATCCGCAATCTCGTCGTGCCGACGAACCTGAACCTGGTCTTCGCCAAGCCGCTGCGCGGCATGGCGCTGATGATCATCGAGCCCACGCTCGTGTTCCAGGTCGTCGACCATCTGTTCGGCGGGACCGGGCAGGTGCACACGCGCGTCGAGGGCCGTGACTTCACGCCGACCGAGCAGCGCGTCATCCACCGCATGCTGATGGTCGTGTTCGAGGAGATGCAGAAGGCGTGGGCGCCGGTGTACCCGCTGCAGTTCGAGCACATCCGGTCCGAGATGAACACGCAGTTCGCGAACATCGCCACGCCCACCGAAGTGGTGGTCGTGACCAGCTTCAGCATCGACCTGGGCGGCGGCGGCGGCGAGATCTTCACCTGCATGCCGTACTCGATGCTCGAGCCGATCCGCGACCTGATCTACTCGAGCTTCCAGGCCGATCGCTCCGACTCCGACGTGCGCTGGGTCAAGCTGCTCACGCAGCAGGTGCAGAACGCGGACATCGAACTGCTCGCGACCCTCGGCACCACGTCGATCACGCTGCGCGACATGGTCGACCTGAAGGTCGGCGACGTGATTCCGTTCGAGGTCCCGGACTCCGTCACTGCCACCGTCGACGGCGTTCCGCTGCTCGACTGCACGTTCGGCGTGTCCGGCGGCTCGTACGCGCTCAAGATCAGGCAGTTCCTCACCCACGAGGAATCCGGCCCGGGGAAACTCACGCATGGCTGACGACGACGCGATTTCCGCCGACGACTGGGCCGCCGCGATGGCGGAGCAGGAGACGGCCACCGCCGCTCCTGCGGCTGCTGCGGCGGCTGCGCCGGCCGCGAAGCCGGCCGACGTCTTCAAGCAGCTCACCGCCGATCCCGCCGGACCGGTCAATCAGCGCCTGGAGATGATCCTCGACATCCCGGTGACGGTGACCGTCGAGCTGGGGCGCACGCGCATCGCGATCAAGAACCTGCTGCAGCTCGCGCAGGGATCGGTGATCGAGCTCGACGCGCTCGCGGGCGAGCCGATGGACGTGCTCGTCAACGGCTGCCTGATCGCGCAGGGCGAGGTGGTCGTCGTCAACGACAAGTTCGGCATCCGGCTCACGGACATCATCACGCCCGAGGAGCGGATGCGAAGCCTGAACAAATGAGCGTCGCCGCCGCCGTCGCGCCGCGGTCGCGCGCGACCGGTGTCACGGCGCTCGCATGGGGCGTCGCGACGGCGCCGATCGCGGCGGCGGTCACCGAGCCCGGGCCGATCGCCGCGCCGGGCTGGAGCAGCGTGCTGCAGATGTTCCTCGGGCTGGGCGTCGTGCTCGGCCTGATCGTGGTGATCGCGTGGTTCGCGCGGCGCTTCGGCGCAGCCGGTCGCCCGGGCGGTCTGCTGCGCGTCGTCGGCGGCGTGATGGTCGGGCCGCGCGAGCGCGTCGTGGTCGTCGAGATGCAGGACACGTGGCTCGTGCTGGGCGTGACGCCGCAGCAGGTCAACACGCTGCACACGCTGTCGCGCCCGGTCGGGGCCGCGGTCGCGCCCGCCTCGCTGCCGGCGGACCGCAACTTCTCGCGCTGGCTGCAGAAGGCCATCAAGGGCCAGGGCACTTGACCGCGACAGCGCGCGCGCGCGGGCTGCCGCGACTGGCGGCAGGCATCGGCCTCGCCGTCTCGCTGTGGGTAATCGGATCGCAGGCGTGGGCCCAGGCCGCGATGCCTGCGGTCACGTCCGCGCCGGGTCCCGGCGGGACCCAGACCTACTCGCTCACGCTGCAGACCTTCCTGCTGCTGACGGCGATCACGTTCCTGCCGGCGGCGGTGCTCATGATGACGAGCTTCACGCGCATCGTGATCGTGCTGTCGCTGCTGCGCCAGGCGCTCGGCACGATCCAGACGCCGCCGAACCAGGTCATCGTCGGCCTGTCGCTGTTCCTGACGCTGTTCGTGATGGCGCCGGTGTTCGACCGGATCTACGAGGACGCCTATCGCCCGCTGTCGCAGGACCGCATCGGCGTGGAGGAGGCGCTCGCGCGCGGCGCCGTGCCGCTGAAGAGCTTCATGCTGCGGCAGACGCGCGAGAGCGACCTGGCGCTGTTCGTGAAGATCGCCGCCGCGCCGCAGCCGAAGAGCGCCGAGGAGATCCCGCTGCGCATCCTCGTGCCGGCCTACGTGATCTCGGAGCTCAAGACCGCTTTCCAGATCGGGTTCGTCGTGTTCATCCCGTTCCTGATCATCGACATGGTGGTCGCGAGCGTGCTGATGTCGATGGGCATGATGATGTTGTCGCCGGTCATCATCTCGCTGCCGTTCAAGCTGATGCTGTTCGTGCTGGTCGACGGCTGGAACCTGCTGATCGCGTCGCTCGTGCGCAGCTTCTACACATGACGCCAGAGTCGGTCGTCGCGCTGCTGCAGCAGGCGCTGATGGTGCTGGTCACCGTCGCGGCACCGCCGCTGGTCACCGCGCTGGTGGTGGGCCTGGTGATCAGCATCTTCCAGGCCGCCACGCAGATCAACGAGATGACGCTGTCGTTCATCCCGAAGCTGCTCGCGATGTTCGTGGTCCTGATCGTGGCCGCGCCGTGGATGATCGAGACGATGACCGACTTCACGCGGCGGCTGTTCGAACTGATTCCGCAGATGGCCGGCTGACGCCGCCATCCCCGCGCACGATGATCGCGGTGCCCGTCGGCCTGTTCGAGCCCTTCGTCGTGTCGGTCGGCTACCCGTTCGTTCGCATCCTCGCGTTCGTCGCGACCGAGCCCGTGCTCGGCAACCGCACCGTGCCGCGTCGCGTGAAGGTCGCCGTCGCGCTGATGATCGCGCTGCTCGTCGCCCCGGCCCTGCCGATGCCGGCCGGGCTGACGCCGGGGTCGCCGGCCGGGCTGCTCGCCCTCGTGCAGCAGATCCTGATCGGCGCGGCGATGGGCTTCTCGGCGCGCATCGTCGTCGCCGCGGCCGAGATGGCCGGCCAGATCGCCGGTCTGCAGATGGGACTGGGGTTCGCCGTGTTCTTCGACCCGCAGGGCTCGGGCCAGACACCGACCGTCGCGCAGTTCTTCGGCATCGTGGCGATCCTCGTGCTGCTCGCGACCGACGGCCATCACGTGATGCTGGCGGCGCTGGTCGACAGCTTCCGCGCGCTGCCCGTCGGCGCCGAGCCGCTGGCCGCGGCGGGCTTCCGCAGCCTCGTGCTGTGGGGCGGCACGCAGATCTTCGTGGCGGGCGTGATGATGTCGCTGCCGGTGGTCGCGGCGCTGCTGATCGCGAACATCGCGATCGGGGTGCTGACGCGCGCGGCTCCGCAGCTCAACATCTTCGCGGTGGGCTTCCCGATCACGCTGCTGGCCGGGCTGCTGCTGCTGTACGTGAGCCTGCCGCTGGTGGTGCCGATGGTCGACCATCTCGCGCGCTCGGGTCAGGCCTTCGTCGACCGGCTGCCGCAGCTGTGGAGCCCGCGGCCGTGACCCTGCCGACGCCGGGCGTGCACGGACCGATCGGAGCGCCGAGCGCGTGGGTGATGCGCGTCGCCGCGCAGTGGCCGGCGGGGGCGACGGTCGTCGATGTGGCGTGCGGGCACGGCCGCCACGCGCGCGTGCTCGCTGCCGCCGGGCACCGCGTGACCGGCGTCGATCGCGATGCCGCAGCGCTGGCCGCGCTCGCGGCGGCGGCCCCCGACGTCGAGACCGTCGTGCACGACCTCGAAGGCGTCGGCTGGCCGTTCGGCGCGCGCACGTTCGATGTCGTCGTGGTCACGAACTACCTGCACCGCGCGCTGTTCGCGTCCCTGCTCGGCGCAGTCGCACCGGGCGGCTGGTACGTCCACGAGACCTTCGCGGCGGGCAACGAGCGCTTCGGGCGACCGTCCAGCCCGGACTTCCTGCTGCGCCCCGGCGAGCTGCTGGAGGTGGTGCGCGGCACCCTGCGGGTACTGGCGTTCGAGGACGTCGAAGTGCGCGAGCCGACGCCCGCGTGCGTGCAGCGGATCGTCGCGCGACGCCTCTGACGCGGCCCGGGTCGTTGCCACGCCGCGACGTCGGCGATCCGGCGTGCCCGCAGTTACACTCGCGGCCTTTGGCGAGGGAGTGCAGTCCCATGCTCACCGGCAGTCTGGTCGCGATCGCGACGCCGATGCACGACGACGGCAGCCTCGACCTGCCGCGCTTCCATGCGCTGATCGACTGGCACATCCGTGAAGGCACGCAGGGCATCGTGGTGGTCGGCACCACGGGCGAGTCGCCGACGGTCGATCACGACGAGCACCGCCTGCTGATCCGCATCGCCGTCGAGCAGGCACGCGGGCGCGTCGCCGTGATCGCCGGGACCGGCGCCAATTCGACGCGCGAGGCGATCGAGCTGCAGCGCTTCGCGGCCGAGGTCGGCGCCGACGCGACGCTGTCGGTCGTGCCGTACTACAACAAGCCGTCGCAGGACGGGCTCTACCGGCACTTCCGCGCGATCGCCGAGTCCGCGGACATCCCGCTGATCCTCTACAACGTGCCCGGCCGGACCGTGGCCGATCTGGCCAACGACACCGTGCTGCGACTGGCCGACGTGCCGCGGATCGTCGGCATCAAGGACGCGACCGGCAACCTCGAGCGCGGCGCCGATCTGCTCGCGCGGCTGCCCGCCGAATTCGCGGTCTACAGCGGCGACGACGGCACCGGGCTCGCGCTGATGCTGATGGGCGGTCACGGCGTCATCTCGGTCACCGCCAACGTCGCGCCGCGGCTGATGCGGCGGATGTGCGATGCCGCGATGGCCGGTGATCGCGCGACCGCGCGCACGACCAACGAGGCGCTGATGGGGCTGCACCGCAGCCTGTTCGTCGAAGCCAATCCCATCCCGTGCAAGTGGGTGCTCGAACAGATGGGCCTGATCGGCCCGGGCATCCGCCTGCCACTGACCCCGCTTGCCGAGAGCCATCACGCGACGTTGCGCGCGGCGATGCGCCAGGCAGGCATCGCGCGCGAGGCGCTCGCCGCCTGACGCCGTCGCGAACCGCGAGGAGAACTGCGCAGATGATGTCGTCGCACCCGGTCCGCGTCGTCGCCGTGCTGACGTGCGTTGCCGGACTGGCCGCCTGCGGCGGCATGTTCGAAGGCAAGAAGATCGACTACAAGTCTGCCGAGAGCCGGCCCCTGCCCAAGCTCGAGGTGCCGCCGGATCTGGCGACGCCCGGCAAGGGATCGCGCTACGCGCTGCCCGACAGGCCCGACAGCCGCGCGGCGGCGACCTACTCCGAGTACGAGTCGAACCGCGCGGCCCGGCCCGCCGGAACCGCGACGCCCGCGGGCACGACCGTGCTGCCGTCGATCGACAAGGTCACGCTCGAGCGCGCCGGCGGTCAGCGCTGGCTGAAGGTCGCGCTGCCACCGGAACAGATCTGGCCGGTGCTGCGCGAGTTCTGGCAGGAGAACGGATTCCTCGTCGCGCGCGACGAGCCCGCCATCGGCCTGATGGAGACCGACTGGGCCGAGAACCGCGCCAAGATCCCGCGCGAAGGCCTGACCGGAATGATCAATCGCGCGCTCGACCGCGTGACGTCGTTCCCCGAGCGCGACCGCTTCCGCGTGCGCCTCGAGCGCGCCGCGGACGGCAAGTCGACCGAGGTGTACCTCTCTCACCGCGGCATGGCGGAGGTCTTCAAGAGCAACGACCCGCAGGAGCGCGCGACCGTCTGGCAGGTGCGCCCCGTCGATCCGGAACTCGAGGCCGAGTTCCTGCAGCGCTTCGCCGTGCGCCTCGGCGTGAACGAGTCGCAGGCCGTCGCGCTGGTCAAGGACACCCCGGCCGGGACGGCCCCCGCAACCGGTGCCACGCCCGCAGCGCCGAAGCGTGCCGTGACGACCGCCGACGGCACCGTGGTCAAGCTCGACGAGAGCTTCGATCGTGCGTGGCGGCGGGTCGGGCTCGCGCTCGATCGCGTGGGCTTCATGGTCGAGGACCGCGATCGCGCCGGCGGGCTGTACTACGTGCGCTACCAGGATCCGGACGCGCCGAGGGCCAAGCCGAGCGCGCTGTCGAAACTCGCGTTCTGGCGAACCGACGAGGGGCCGAAGGGAGCCGAGCAGTTCCGCGTGCTGGTCGCCGCCCCCGCGGGTGCGTCCGGCGTCACGGAAGTGCGCGTCGTCGACGACAAGGGCGGCACGCGCGACAACGCCACCGCGAAACGCATCATCGGGCTGCTGGCGGAACAGCTGCGCTGACGCTCCGGCGGCACGCGGGCGCGAGCCCCGATGCGTTTCTGCTACCTGGGCAGCGGCAGCCAGGGCAACGGGCTGGTCGTCGAGGTCGGTCGGTCGCGTGTCCTGCTCGACTGCGGCTTCACGCTCGGTGACACCGTCGCGCGCCTGGCCCGCGCGGGACTCACACCCGAGGACATCGACGCCGTCGTGGTCACGCACGAGCACGACGACCACGTCGGTGGTGTCGCCCGGTTCGCCAGGCGTCATCGGCGCACGGTCTGGGCTACGCGCGGGACGCTGCGCGGGCGGGAGGCCGACTTCGCCGACATCGACGTGCGCACGATCGACGGCTATCGCGCCTTCGCGGTCGGCGACATCGAAGTGCGACCGTACCCGGTGCCGCACGATGCGGCCGAACCGGCGCAGATGGTGTTCGGTGACGGCGCGAGGCGGCTGGGCGTGATCACCGATGCCGGCTGCAGCACCCCGCACATCGAGGCCATGCTGAGCGGCTGCGACGCGCTCGCGCTCGAGTGCAACCACGACCGCGACCGGCTGATGGGCAGCGCCTATCCGTACTCGCTGAAGCTGCGCATCACGGGGCGGCTCGGGCATCTCGACAACGGTCAGGCCGCGGCGCTGCTCGCGGCGCTCGACCGTTCGCGCCTGCAGCACGTCGTGGCCGTGCACCTGTCGCAGCAGAACAACGCGCCGGAGCTCGCGCGCGCTGCATTGGCGCCGGTGCTCGGCTGCGCGCCCGACTGGATCGCGGTGGCCGACCAGGCCGCCGGACTGGACTGGCGCGACGTGCGCTGAGCCCGGTCGGCAACGGGCCCGCGTGATTCGCGGGCCTGAAATGCAGAAGCCCCGCCGAGGCGGGGCTTCTGCGGACCTGCGGAGCGCCGAATTACTTCGCGGCGGGTTCCGACGTCGCGGCCGGCTCGGACGCGGCTTCCGGCGCGGGCGCGGCGGGAGCGGCTTCGGCGGGCTTCGGCGCTTCGGCGGGGGCCGGGGCGGGCGCCGGCTCTTCCTTCTTGCCGCAGGCGACGAGGGCGAGGGCGAGCAGCACGGAGGCGATCAGGGAACGGATCATGTCGATGTCCTTTCGAGAGGGAGTCGGGCTGGAGACGGATCGATCGGACTGCGGCCGCATGGGGTCGACAGACACCAATCGATGGCCCGAATTGTATCGACGCCCCCGTAGTTGTTGCAGGTTGTTACAACTGTATCTGAACGATTTTTTCGATCACAGACCCAGCGTCGTACCGGAAATCGAC
>JALORJ010000376.1 GCA_025459035.1 Burkholderiales bacterium | reverse complement strand
CTGGTAGATGCGGCCACGCGGTCCGTCGCGTTCGTCTCCAAGCAGTTGGTAGGTCGGACAGGTCGCGTTGCAGAAGCCGCAATGCACGCAACTGCGCAGGATGGCTTCCGCCTCACGCCCGGCGCGCGTGTCGAGTATTGCGGGATCGAGGCGCGCGCGCATGCGTCACGCCGCCGTGCGGCTGCAGCCGCGGTTGAAGAGCAGCGCCGGATCGAAGGCTTCCCTGAGCCGTTGCTGCACGCCACGCTGTGCGGGTGAGAGTGCCGACTGCGCACTGGCGGGCGCCGCGAACATCGGCTGCGCGTGCGCCTGTCGACCGGCCACCGCGTGCAGGCGCGCATGGAGGTCGCCAGGCGCCGCCGACGTCGACCACCAGCGCTGCGCGCCGCCCCAGTCGATGAGTTCATCGCCGGGAGCGTCGACGACGGTCGCGGGCGGCAACGAGACGCGCCACAGGGCTGCGCGCTTGCGCAACACGGGCAACTCCCAATCGCGCAGTGACTGCCACCATCCGTCGTCGGCCTCGATCTCGTCCGGCCCGAGCGCTGCCAGGGCCTCGTCGACCGCCGCGGCCGCGCCCGCGAAACGCAGCCGCAGCCGGCGACCCTCGTGCGCGGCGCCCGTCAGCGGCCAGCTGTCGCGTGCGAGGCGGAGCATGCGGGCGAGACCCTCGCGGGCGTTCATCTCCCAGATGGCGCACCGGGTCGACTCCGGACGCGGCGCGACGCGCAGCGCCAGCGTCGCGATAGGCCCGAACGTGCCCCAGGCCCCGGTGACGAGGCGCGACACGTCGTAACCGGCCACGTTCTTCATCACGCGCCCGCCGAAGCGCAGCAGATCGCCGGCGGGCGAGATCAGACCGACGCCGAGCACGTGATCGCGCAGCGCGCCCGCCCATGGCCGGGCGGGGCCGGAGAATCCTGCGGCGACTGCGCCGCCGATCGTCGATGCCGGCCCCGGTCGCGGCGGTTCGCTCGCCAGACACTGGCCGTGCGCGGCGAGCAGCGTCTCCACTTCCAGGAGCGGCGTGCCCGCCCGCACTTCGATCACCAGTTCGGCTGGTTCGTAGGCCAGCACACCGCGATAGGCCCGCATGTCGAGCACCTCGCCGGCCAACGGTTCGAGCAGGAAGGATTTGCTGCCGCCACCGGCAATGACGAGCGGTGTGGCGTGGCGCTCGGCCTCGCGTACCTGGTGTGCCAGCCGTGCAAGCGCATCTGCCGCCTCGGCGTCGCCGGCCGGATCGGCGGGAGGCGTCCAGCTCACCGTCAGCGGCGACGTTCGATGTCCGGCGTGTCGTGCCGGACGTCGGCGTTCTGGGCCCGATGGCGCAGCGCGTGGTCCATCAACACCAGGGCGAGCATCGCTTCTGCAATTGGCGTGGCGCGAATGCCGACGCACGGATCGTGACGGCCGAGCGTGACGAGTTCGGCAGCGGCGCCGTGGCTGTCGACCGTGCGTCCCGCCAGTCGAATGCTCGACGTCGGCTTCAACGCGATGCCGACGAGGATGTCCTGGCCGGTCGACAGACCGCCGAGCACCCCGCCGGCGTGATTGGACGCGAAGCCCTCGGGCGTCAGCTCGTCGCGATGCGCCGTGCCGAGCTGGCTGGCAGCGCGGAAGCCGTCGCCGATTTCGACACCCTTCACCGCGTTGATGCCCATCATCGCCTTGGCGATGTCGGCGTCGAGGCGGTCGAACACCGGCTCACCCCAGCCCGGGGGTGCGCCGCTGGCCACGACGTTGACGCGGGCGCCGACCGACTCACCCGATTTACGCAGCGCGTCCATGTAGGCCTCGAGCTCTGGGACGCGTGCCGGATCGGCGCAGAAGAACGGGTTGTCGTCGACGGCATCCAGGTCGACGCAGTCGAGCACGTGCGGCCCCAACTGTGCGAGGTAGCCACGCACGCGCACGCCGTAACGCTCGGCGAGCCACTTCTTCGCAATGCCCGCGGCGGCGACACGCACGCAGGTCTCACGCGCCGAAGCGCGGCCGCCGCCGCGGTGATCGCGCAGCCCGTATTTGTGCAGGTAGGTGTAGTCGGCGTGGCCCGGTCGGAACGCGTCCTGGATCGCGGCATAGTCCTTCGACTTCTGATCGGTGTTCTCGATCACGAAGCCGATCGGCGTGCCGGTGGTGCGACCTTCGAACACGCCCGACATGATGCGCACGGCATCGGGCTCGCGACGCTGCGTGGTGTGCCGGGACTGGCCGGGTTTGCGCCGATCGAGGTCGCGTTGGAGGTCGGCTTCGGACAGCGCGAGGCCCGGCGGACAGCCGTCGACGATGCCGACGTAGCCCGCGCCATGGCTTTCGCCGGCGCTGGTCACGGTGAAAAGGGTTCCGAAAGTATTACCTGACATGGCGCGCGTAGTGTAGTGCGTGGCGACGCCGCTTACACGTGCGAGCGAGCGGCGCTCAATTCACGCCCGGTCAGCACGGAAATACCGTCGCCCCCGTGTTCGAGCTCGACCCAGGTGAACGGCAGCTGCGGGAAAGCGTTCACCAATGCGTCTGAAGTCGCGCCGGTGTCCATGATCAGCACGCCGTCCGCGTGCAGACGTGACGGGAGGCCGGCGAGCAAGCGCCGCACGACGTCCAACCCGTCGTGCCCGGCGACGAGCGCGCCCGCCGGCTCGCGCAGGTATTCCTC
>JALORJ010000375.1 GCA_025459035.1 Burkholderiales bacterium | reverse complement strand
AGCACCGGATAGCTCTGGCCGCACACCGCGAGCTTGGCCACGAGCAGGCCGCGGGCGGAACCCAGCGCGCCGACGAAGCTCTCCACGGCGGCACGTTCGGCATCGCGCGACAGGTTCACGAAGCGCGGCAGCGCCACCGCGGCCAGGATGCCGAGGATGACGATGACCACGACGAGTTCGATCAGCGTGAAGCCGGGGGACGGGCGGGCGGGCATGGGCACGGACCGGCGGGCGACGAAGCCCGGAGTGTGTCAGTTCGCGAGTGGCGGGTGGAATGCCGACATGCCGGCGGTCTGCTCGAACGCGTGGCCGAGCTGCAGCACGCCGAAGTCGTCGTGCCAGCGCCCGACGATCTGCAGGCCCACCGGCAGGCCGGCGGCATCGAACGCGGCCGGGACCGACAGCGCCGGCAGCGTCGTCGCCGAGATCCGCGAGCACGAGCGCATCCACTCGATGTAGGTCGTCATCGGCGTGCCGTCGACCGTGGTCGGGTACTCGGTGTCGATCGGGAACGGCGCGACCTGCGCGACCGGACACACGAGATAGTCGTAGCGCTCGAAGAAGCTGCGCATGCGGTGGAACAGCGCCGTGCGGGCGCGCTCGGCGCGGGCGATGTCCGGGCCGCCGAGCGCCCGGCCCTGTTCGATGTTCCAGATCACCGTCGCCTTGAGCTGGTCACGGCGCTGGTCGAGCAGCGCACCGTGCGTGGACTCGAAGATCCAGGCCCGCAGCGTCTCGAAGATCCGGTCGGCGTCGCGCAGGTCCGGGTCCGCCGCCTCCACGTGGCAGCCGATCGTCTCGAGATGCCGCAGCGCCGGTGCCAGCGCGTCGAGGACGGCGGCCTCGACCGGCAGATCACCCAGCCGCGGACTCCACGCGACGCGCACGTCGGTGAAGTCGCGCGCGAGCGGCCGCCCGAAGCGCCGCCCCGGCGCGTCGAGGCTGGTCGGGGCCCGGGGGTCGGGACCGGCGATGGCCGACAGCATCAGCGCACAGTCGGCGACGCTGCGGGCCATCGGTCCGGCGACGCCGAGCGAGAACCACGCGTCGAGCGCGGGCCAGTTCGGCACCACGCCGGGCGACGGCCGCAGGCCGACGACGCCGTTGAAGCTCGCCGGGTTGCGCAGCGACCCGCCGAGGTCGGTGCCGTCGGCGATCGGCACGAAGCCGCACGCCAGGGCCACCGCCGCGCCGCCGCTGGACCCGCCGCAGCTGCGCGTCGGGTCCCACGGATTGCGCGTCGCGCCGAACACCGGGTTGAAGGTGTGCGAGCCGGCGCCGAACTCGGGCGTGTTGGTCTTGCCGACCGTGACGGCGCCAGCGGCCTTGAGGCGCTCGACGATCAGCGCATCGGCGTCGGGCACATGGTCGGCGAAGATCGGCGAGCCGAACGTCGTGCGCACCCCCCGCGTCGGCACGAGGTCCTTGTGCGCCACCGGCAGCCCGGCGAGCGGGCCCACGCGCTCGCCGCGCGCACGCTGGCCGTCGATCGACGCGGCGTCGCGGCGCGCGGCATCGAAGGTGCGGGTGACCACGGCGTTGACGTGCGGGTCGACGCGCTCGATCTGCGCGATGTGCGCCTCGAGCACCTCGGTGGCCGACACATCGCGCGCGTCGAGGCGTCGCATCAGCGACACGGCGGATTCGAAGACCGGCGGCGGAGCACTCATCGGCAAGTCACGCGCGGAAGATGAAGTAGACGGCGCCCAGCATGCACAGGCCGGCCCAGAGGTAGTCGAGCTTCAGCGGCTGCTGCATGTAGAGCACGACGAACGGCACGAACACCGTCAGCGAGATCACTTCCTGCACGATCTTCAGCTGCGGCAGCGTCAGCGCCGTGGCGCCGATGCGGTTGCCGGGCACCTGCAGCAGGTACTCGAACAGCGCGATGCCCCACGACAGCAGCGCGGCGACCAGCCACGGCCGCCCCGCCTGATGCTTCAGGTGCGCGTACCACGCGAAGGTCATGAACACGTTCGACGCGGTGAGCAGCGCGACGAACTGGACGACGGGCGACGCGAGCCAGGCGGGCATCGGTCGGCGTGCCGGCGGCGCCTCAGCGCGTGGCGGTGAGCAGTTCCGGCGGTGTGCGGTAGGCGCCGGGCGCCATGATCGCGTCGCGCACGGCGCGCAGTGGCGCTTCGGGGAGCATCTGCAGCTTGCCGCCCAGCGGCTGCAGGCCGAGGCGCGCGTACAACGGTTCGAGCGGCGCGAAGCCTGGCGTCTCGACCTGAGCGTCGAACAGGTCGGTGAAGACACGGCCGCCGGCGAGCGCGTCGAACTTCTCGAACACCTCGCGCGCGGTCCATTCGCGATCAGGGTCGAGACAGCAGCGGCCGAAGGCGTCGAGCACCGTGTCGAGCGACTGGGTGTTGCCCGAGCGCTCGCGCAGCGCGACGTCGGCCGCCAGCAGGATCGCGGCCCCGTGCCAGTAGACGCGCATGTAGCCGCCGTCGCGATACATGCGCTCGGTGGCCTGGCGCAGCGACAGCCCGCGCGTCGCGGCCCAGTCGTGGGCGCGACGGAAGCTCGCGTGCATCCGCTGCCACGCGTCCTCGGCGCTCATCGCGCCGCTGCGCACGCGCACGATGTACTGGTAGTAGCTGGCCATGCCTTCGGACAGCCACGCGTCGTTCGGGTCGATGAACGGCAGCAGCAGGT
>JALORJ010000374.1 GCA_025459035.1 Burkholderiales bacterium | reverse complement strand
CTGCCGCCGCCGGAACCCGGCTACCAGGCCCCCGACGTCCAGCTCGACGGCAGCACGCGACTGCCGACCGCGCATGTGCTCGACCTCGACGCGATGGCGCGGCGCGCCCTGGCCGACGAGATGCCCTTCATCATGCTTCGCATGGGCGTGCGTCTGGCAGGACGCGCGGCCGCGCAGTACGCGCTGCAGAAGCAGATGGCGCAGAGCCGCCGCGACGACAGCGGGCTCGGACCCGCGTTGGCGCTGCTCGCACTGCAGATCGGCGGCGCGGTGCTCGAGTCGGCCGACGAGCGCGGCTGGCGCTCGCTGCCCGCGCAGGTCACCGTCGCCCGCGGGCGCCTGCCGCGCGGCGAGCACAAGGTCGACATCCGCACCGACGCCGGCACCGCGCAGTTCGATGTCGCGCTGAACGCCGCGCATGCGATCGTCTGCGTGCGGCTGTTCCGCGGACGTGCGTACCTCACGCCGATCGGCGCTCCGGGACAGTCGACCCCGGCGACGCCGGGCCTGCAGACGACCGATGCGACGCCCGTGCATGCTCCGGGCTCCGCCGCCACCGATCCGATCGCCGCCGCGTCGGGCCCCGTGCCCGCTGCGACGCTGTACGCCGAAACGCGCGTCATCGCGTTTCCGACCCCGGCGCCCGGCGCCGACCTTTCCTCCGACTGGAGACCTGCCCCATGAACCGTTCGTTGCTCGCCGTCACGGCCGTCGCCGCGACGCTCGCCGTCGGCGTCGCCGGCTGCAGCACCAAGAAGGGCTTCGAGAAGCCCGGCTACGCCTTCGGCTGCCCGCTGGGCGATGCCAAGGTGTCCGACATGGGCGACCTCGTGAAGCTCAAGACCGCGAAGGAGGGCAAGAGCCCGGATGTCGAGATCGAGGAAGTCCGCTGCACGACGACGGGCGACCTGATGAAGATCGACGTCGTGGTCCACAACGACGAGAGCGACATCGAGCGCGTGCTCTACAAGTTCCGCTGGATGGACGCCGAGGGCATGCGCGCCGCCGACGAGGAGTCGTGGAAGCCGGTGCTGCTGTACGGCAACTCGCGGCAGACGCTGACCACCGTTGCACCGACGCCGAAGGCGCGCGACTTCCGCTTCATCGTGATGGGGCAGGACTGACGCCATGGCCCGAGCCCTTTCCCTGCGCGCCGTCACCCTCGTCGCCGTGATCGCGGCCGTCGCCGTCGCCGGCTGCGCCAAGCCGAAGACGCGCTACGGCGATGCCGGCAGCGTCGAGACCGTGACCAACCAGTTCGGCTCGACCGACCTGCAGATGCTCGCGGAGCAGATGACGCAGTCGATGCTGCAGGCGCCGGTCATCGGCGGCGGCAACCTGCCGCTCGTCACCGTGCAGCCGGTGAAGAACAAGACGAGCGAGTACATCGACACCGACGCGATCACCAACCGCATGCGCTCGACGCTGCAGAAGAGCGGCCGTGTGCGTTTCGTGGTCGACCAGACCGAGATGAAGAAGCAGATCGACGAACTGCAGCGCCAGCAGAGCGAGTACTACGACGCCGACCGCGCGGCGCAGATCGGCAAGATGGTCGGCGCGCAGTTCCGTCTGACCGGCGAGATCACGTCGATCGTGAAGGAGACCAAGGACGTGAAGGACGTCTACTACCAGCTCTACATGAGCTTGCTGAACGTCCAGACCGGCATCGAGGAGTGGTCGGAGGTCAAGGACATCCGCAAGACCACGTCGCGCTGACCCTCACGCGTATGACGGCGGCGGTCACCTCCGCTGCCGTGGTGCGCCGGCCCGGACGCCGAGCCGGGCGGTCGGCGTCGGCGTTCGCGGACCGCGCGACGCCCTGACCGGGCGTTGCACCGACGCCCGACGGCACATCCGCACCGCGACACGGCAGGTCGCGGTCGCCGCGCGGCATGCCGACCGCGCTGGCACGCGACGCGCAACACGAGGCGCACACCCCCTCACCCGAGTTCGCGCCGTGCTGCATCGCCTCAAGCCCGTCGTCGTCGCCGTCACCCTCCTCGGCGCGTCGGCCGCCGCGCAGGCCACGACGCTCACCGGCAACTTCACCGTCGACAACCAGTTCCGGGTCTGGCTGAGCACGTCCCCCACCACCGCCGGCACGCTGATCGCGTCGGGCAACGACTGGCCGACGACGTTCTCGCTGTCGGCCACGCTCACCCCGGGTGTCACGCAGTACCTGCATGTCCAGGCCCACGACTACGGCGTGATCGCGGGCTTCCTCGGCGACTTCTCGCTGAGCGACTCGGGGTTCTCGTTCGCCAACGGCACGCAGTCGCTGTCGACCGACACCGTGCACTGGCAGGTGAGCCCGACCGGCTTCGGCACCGACCTCGAAGCGCCGGTCGTGCAGAACGGCAACAACGGCGTGAGCCCGTGGGGCCTGCGCGGCGGTATCGCGTCGAGCACGCCGTGGATCTGGTCGGCCGACAACTGCACGTACTGCACGCGCACCTTCACCACCGAGATCAATCCGGCCGTGCCGGAGCCGGGCACGTGGGCACTGATGGGCGTGGGCCTGGCGCTCGTCGCCGGCGGCCTGCGCCGCGCGCGGCAGGGCCGCACCGCCTGAACCGCCGCGCCCCTGCGGGGCGCGCCGCGCCGCCTGCCCGGGCACGATTGCCCGGGCAGGCGGCGCTTCGTCGTTTCCACCCTCGCCATCGCAGGATCGTTCCGATGC
>JALORJ010000373.1 GCA_025459035.1 Burkholderiales bacterium | reverse complement strand
CCGGCGACGAGCCAGTCGTCGTCGTCGCCCCCGTCGAGCAGATCGTTCCCGCGTCCGGCAAACACCCAGTCGGATCCGGCACCCGTTGCGATCCAGTCGTCGCCCGAGCCCGCCTCGACGGGCTCGAGCCCGAGTACCGAATAGCGCGCGTCCGCGAGCGGACGCGTCGGGTCACCCCCGAGTTCGAGCGCGCGCACGACCTGCCAGCCGTTGGCGCGAAACGGATCGGCGGAACGATCGCCCCAGATGATGTCGTCGCCTGCGCCGGCCACGATGCGGTCGCTGCCATCGCCGCCGAGCAGCGCGTCGGCGCCGAGCGTGCCGACGACGAGGTCGTCGCCCAGCCCGCCGTCGACCCAGTCACCGTCGCGGCCGCCAACACTTCCCGGCGCTGCGCTGCCGGCGGCTGCATCGTCGAAGTCCAGCAGATCGACGAGCGGAACAAGTTGGTACCCGTAGAGCGCGTCGTCGTCGAAGCCGCCGGCCAGGATGTCGCGCCCGGCGCCGCCGATCACCACGTCGCGACCCGGCCCTCCGACCCCGCGATCGGTCCCCCCGCGCAGATCGAGCCAGTCGTTGCCCCCGGGGTCGAGCGCGTCGATCGAAGTCGACACGCCACCGGCGTCGGCCTCGTCGGTCCCGATCAGGGTCGAGTTGCCCGGTCGATCGTCGACCTGACCCGCGACGCCGGGCGCGCGGAGGATCTCGGGCAGATCCGCCACGACCACCGCGATCTGGCCCAGGTCCGTGGCGACGTGCTGCGGTCGGAACTCGGCATCCACCAGCTGCGCGCGCACCCCCAGGAACCGACCGGCAACCGAAGTGGCCTCGGCCGCAAGCGCGATCGACGTGTAGCGCTGCCCGGGGGCGAAGTGGACACGCCACGTGTCAGGGCTCGTCGATGGCACGGACTGCCCGTCGATCAGAACCGCGACGCCGGCCGCCGCCGCTCCGTCGACGCTGAACTCGACCCACTGCCCTGCGCCAAGCGGCGCGACTGCCAGCTCGAGCGTGAGCGTCTTGATGGCGCGATCGCCGAGCGACACCGATGCCGGGGGAGGCGAGTCGGTCGAAGCGAACAAGTCGCGCGGAGCACCGGCGTAGAAACTGGCGGACTGAGCCGCCGCCACGAGGGTGTCCGCGAAACGGGAGACAACCACCTGCGCACGGGCATGCTCGTCGGCGGAGACCCGCCCCGCCCACTGCGCCGTCAATCGACCGAGCGCGTCGAGCATCGCGGGGGTCAACGTGCGCAGACCCGCCGACGACGGCAGCGCGTCTCCGAACAGCCCGGGCGTCGCCGTGTCCGCGTCCGCGGCCACCCAGGTCGGTGCCAGCGCCGCGATCGACGGAACAAGCCCTCCGAGCGCCGCGACAGCCCCACGGAGAATCGCGACCTGCTCGTCCACGGCCGCACCCGCGTCCACCCCGTCGGCAACCGACATCGTCACGTGGCCGTGCACGAGAACCGCCCCCATCGCGGCGACCGCGGCCTCGTCTCCGGCCAACGCGCCCCGCGCGACCTGAGATGCGATCGATCGGATCTCGTCGGCGATCACCCGGCGGTGCCATTCGACCCTGGTCTCGGTCGGTCCGACATCGGCATCGGCAGGCATCGGGCGCAACGACGTGCTGATTTCGGCGACGTCGATCGCCCGCATCACGGGCTTGCCCTGTTCGAGCAGTTGCCGATACGCGCGCAGCCACGGGTCGCCTTCCCCAGTCGGCTCTGTCGCCAGTGCACCGAGGCGGGTCAATTGCCCGGGCGTGCCTCCCAGGTAATGCGCGACCTTCGCGAACCTTGCAATGCGAGCGCTCGCGGACTCGCGGTCGACGCCTTCCAGGGACGGCAGCCACTCCTCGTTGCGACCGAGCGACTGCTCCTTGGCTCCCATCGCCACCGTCAAGCCGCGCACGCGCGATGCCAGCGCCGCAAGATAACCCGCACTTGCCACTCCGCCTTTCGCATCCACGTCTGCGACATCGGCTGACGCGATGGTCCCGAACACGGTGCTGGCATAGACGAGCGCCTGTGCAACTGGCGGCAACGACACCATGCGGTGGAAGTCGACGTTCTGGAAAAAAGGAAGAAACCAGCTCACGATCCAGTCGTGCAGCGTATCGGGCAGAAGCCTCGCATCGACAACGGCGCGTACCAGCAAGTCGGCTATCGCATCACGTTCCTTCGCTTCGGTGGACGCGACTCCCACGAAGACCGCCGCGAGGGATCGCGCCCAGACCAGCCCCGCCGTCGAATCGACGGTCAGCGGCGGCGACGCTTCGTGGAGAAGAACTCCGGCGGCACGTGCGAACTTCGCACCGGTCGGGCCGCCAAGAACCTGCAGCTTGTCGAACACGCGCATCATGTCGGCGCGTCCGGGAACCTCCGAAAAGCTCCCGCCATATCGCGCGAACCCCCGATAGAACCCCGCTTCTATCCGATGTGCATCGATCAGGTTCAGCGCATTCCACCGGCCCTGGAGCTCGCGACCGGTGATCTGCGACCACTGGCGGAAATCGAACGTGCGCCAAACGGTCTGAATCCCGCCAACGTGCGCTCCGCCGAGCGCGTGCACGACATCGTTGTTGATCGCGTAGTGCTGTGCTCGGCTACCCGCCCTCGCCGCATCGTCGATGAGCGGCAGGTACCGGAACCCGTCGCGCTCGCCGATGAGCCTCAG
>JALORJ010000372.1 GCA_025459035.1 Burkholderiales bacterium | reverse complement strand
GACGGATGGAATCACGCATGGGAGTGCTCCTCGACGGAATGGATGACGGGAATCGTGAATCCGGCACGGACGACGGCTGAACCGGAAGGCACGGCGGCAGGTGCAATTAAATTGCTCCGTTTCGCATTTCTTGACGTTGTTTTCACACATGCGCGCGCAGCCTGAAGGCCCGTGCCACAGGCCTGCCGATGAACACGCCCACACCTGAAGCGGAAGCCGCACGGCTCGACGAACTGATGCGACGCGTTGCCGCACGCGACCACGTCGCCTTCGTGCTCCTGCACGACGCACTGACGCCGACGGTGCGGCGCGAAGTGCAGCGCTTCGTCCGCAACCCGCTCGATCGCGACGAGATCTGCAACGACGTGTTCAAGTCGGTATGGACGCACGCACCGACCTACGATCCCGGCCGCCATGGCGTCCTGCCCTGGGTCGCGACGATCGCGCGCAATCGGTCGCGTGATGCGCTGCGCCAGCGCCGGGGCGAGGCGACCGAGCACGCGGACTTCGCCGACATGGAGAAGACCCTTGTCGCCGACGACGCCGCGCCCGACGCCGACGCGCACGCGCACGAGCGCACGCACATGGTGCGGCGCGCGCTCGATTTCCTGACCACCCGCCGCCGCACGATCGTCAAGATGGCGTTCCTCGAAGAACGCTCGCACACCGAGATCGCCGCGGTCACCGAGCGCCCGCTCGGCACCGTCAAGGCCACCATCCGGCGCGCGCTGACGGCCTTGCGCGAGCGGCTCGCGCGCAGCGGGATGACCGCGGCCGATCACCGTGACTGAGCCTTCGACCTGTCGCTGGATGAGACAGTGCGAGCGACTCACGGCGCCAGCGCCTCGAAACCGTCGCGGAAGATCGCGTCGGTCAGGATGGTGACCGTGGTTTCACCGCCCGCCGCGAACGGACCGGCCAGCACGATGCGGAACGTCTCGTTCGGTTCGTCGAGCGCATCGGCGAGGATCGGGATGTTGATCGACCTCGTGGTGTCGTTGCCCGCGAAGAACAGCACGCCCTCGACCGCGGTGTAGTCGCTGCCGGCGGTCGCCGTGCCGTCGATGGTGCGATAGGTCACCACCAGGGGCGCGCCGCCGGAGCGGGTCACGTTGATCACCGCGTTGCCGATGTTCTCGCCGACACGGGCCGGGTCCGGCGTGAACCCGACCGAGATCGGCGCCGCCCACGCGACCAGACTATCGACCGAACCCGGCGCGAGCCCGGCAACGCGAATCTGCCCCAGCGACGTGGCCGCGCCTCCCGTCAGGCCCAGCGCGTAGACCTCCGGCGTGCCGAGCATCGTCTCGGACGTGAAATAGCCGACACCCGCCGTGAACGCATTCGCGGTGTTGCTGCCGGCGCCAGGCGGCACGTCGAAGCCCACGCCGCCACCGAATACGAAGGGCTGCCCGCCGATCTGGATCGGCTGCGCTGCGGTCTGCACGCCGGCGTTCGGCGGGCTCTGCACGTACAGCACACTGCCGAGCGCGTCGATCGTGTACTGCGTCGTGGTCGCCGCACCGCTGAAGTTGCTGGTGTAGGCGGTCGCGCCAAGCTGCACGCCAAGCGGCCCGTTGATGTCAGCATCAGGGGTGATCCCGTTGACGGGGTTGTTGTCGGCGTCGACCGGCAGACCGGTGTTCGGGTCGATGCGGAAGTTGAGGCCGCCGGCCGTGACCACGCGCAGGCGATCCACGACCGGGTTGAAATCAACGCCGAACGGCAGTTCGTCGAAATCGACCGGTATCGGCGGATCGCCGGCCACGGCCGGCGGGGTCGCATAGCGGATCGCCCCGATCGGGCCGACCGGGGTCACGCTCGCGGTGGTCGCCGTTGCCTGGGGGTCGAGCAGATACAGCGTCCCGGTGTCAGTCTGCGCATTGATGCCGAGCGCATAGAGCTGCCCCGACACCGGGCGGCTGTCGATCCCGACCAGGCGCTCGTTGCCTGCGACGCCGGTGACGCCGACGTCGACCGCTGCGGCGGGATCGGCGAGCGGAAAGCGCTGCACGCGCGTGCCGTCCAGCGACAGGGTCAACGCCGAAGGCGGCAGATTCGCGACGGAAAGGCCGATCACGGACAGGCCACCGAAGGTGCCGATGCGGTTGGCGGCACCGGTCGCGAGATTGACGCTGTAGAGCCCAGACACACCTGCCACAGTGAACGCCGCATAGCCCATGCCGGTGGCGACCGCTCCGGGGCTTGCAGCGTCGACACCGGGCGGGATGTCGAAGCCCGCGGTGATGCCGATGTCCAGACGATTGCCGCCTTCGGTGATCAGCGCCGGCGAAATCAGATTGCCGGCGTTGGGCGGCTGCTGGATGTACAGGGTATCGGCGGTCGCGTCGATGGTGTACTGCGTGGTCACCCCGACGTTGATGCGATTGTTGGTGTAGCCCGTGCCCATGCCGCGCGCAGGCTGCACGCCAGCAGTGCCGACGGTGGTCAGCATGCCGTCGGGATTGACGCCACCGACCACCGCGCCGCCGAAGTTGCCGTCCACGAGCGCGCCGGTGTTCGGGTTCATCCGGAAGTTCAGACCGGAACTCGCGACGACGCGCAGGCGGTCGACGGTCGGATTGAAATCCATGTCGAAGCTCGCGGCGAACACCGGCAGCGGCGAGGTGCCGTCCATGGCGGTGAAGCCCGAGTTCGATCCGACCGCACGCGCGCGTGCCTGG
>JALORJ010000371.1 GCA_025459035.1 Burkholderiales bacterium | reverse complement strand
CCCAGCTCGTTGGCGCGGTGCATCTCGCGCGTGCGGATCTGCACTTCGAGCGTGCGCCCGTGCGGACCGACGACGGCGGTGTGGAGCGAGCGATAGCGGTTGGGCTTCGGGCGCGCGATGTAGTCGTCGAACTCGCGCGGGATCGGCGTCCAGAGGTTGTGCACGATGCCCAGCACCGTGTAGCAGTCGGCCGTGCGCTCGACGAGCACGCGCACCGCGCGCACGTCGAACAGTGCATCGAGGCCGACGTCCTTGCGCTGCATCTTCTTCCAGATGCTGTAGAGGTGCTTCGGGCGGCCGTGAACGTCCGCGTCCAGACCGGCCGCGCGCAGTTCGGCCTGCAGCTGCGCGACGACGGCCGCGATGAAGGCCTCGCGATCCGCACGCTTGCCGTCCATCTCGCGCGCCAGCGCCTTGTAGGTCTCGGGATCGCGGCAGCGGAACGCGAGGTCCTCGAGCGCCCACTTGAACTGCCAGACGCCCAGCCGATTGGCGAGCGGCGCGTACAGCGCGAACGTCACGCGGGCCGCGGTCGCGCGCGCCGCCGCGTCGTCGCCGCGTGCCACCCGGCGCAGCCGCACCAGGTGCTGCGCGAGCTGGATCAGCACCACGCGGGCGTCCTGTGCCATCGCCAGCAGCATCTGGCGCAGCCCTTCGAGCTGCTGCGCGCGCTCGGCGGGCTTGCGCACGCCGGCCGTGTCGGCGGCCGGCACCAGCGACTCGATCTCGTGCATCGCGAGCGCACCGCGCCACAGCCGCACCACCGGCTCGCGCCATTGCGCCGCGACCGCACGCGCGTCATGCGGACCGGACGCGTGCAGCAGTGCCGCCGCGAGCGTCTCGCCATCGAGCGACAGCGCGGCCAGCGCGTCGGCGCACTCGATCGCGTCGCCACGCAGGGCGTCCGCGAGCGCGTCGACCCGGGCCAGCGCCGCGACCAGATCGGGCTGCTCGGCATCGGCGATGCGTGCGCCCAGGCTTCGCCAGCGCGCGATCGACGCCGCGGCGTCCGCCGCCGGCGGCAGTGCACCGGCGGCGCCGTCGGGCAGCGAGGAGATGGACGCCACGCCGTCGATGCGCGGTGCCGCAGCGCTCATCGACCGTGCCAGAAGCGCGGCGCGGCCTCGCGCCACGCCTCGGTCGACACACCCGGACCCGCGCCCAGCACCCGCTCGAGCGCGCCATCGCGGTCGGTCCGGTGCACCCGCACCCCGGCCGCCTCGAGGCGCGCGACCACGGTCGGATGCGGATGCCCGAAGCGGTTCGCCGCCCCGACCGGAATCCAGGCCTCGCGCGGCGTCACGGCCGCGACAAACGGCGCCGTCGTCGACGTGCGGCTGCCGTGATGGCCGACGATCAGGAGATCGGCACGCACGTCGGCGCCGGACGCGACGAGCGCGCGCTCCCATCGGCCTCGGCATCGGCCGCCAGCAGCACGGCGTCGTCGCCGGCCCGTACCTTCAGCACGCAGCTCATCGCGTTGTCCTTTCTCGGCAGACCAGTATAGGAATCCGCGGTGGGGCTCAGGATGTCGAAGCGCACACCGTCCCAGGACCAGTGCGCACCCGCCGCACAGCGCAGCACCCGCGGGGCGCGCCACTCGGCGGTCACGTCGCGCGGCACCGACGTGACGACGGTCGTCGCCGGCACGGCGTCGAGCACCGCGCGCACCCCACCGGTGTGGTCGTTGTCGTCATGGCTCGCGATCAGCATCGACAGCATGCCGACGCCCTCGGCGCGCAGCCACGGCACCACGACACGCGCACCGGCATCGGCCTCCGCGGACCACGCAGGGCCGGCATCGAAGATCAGCGCGGCATGGCGTGTGCGGATCACCGCCGCGAGCCCCTGCCCCACGTCGAGCAGCGTGAGCCGCGCGGTCCCCGCCGCGATCGGGACCGGCACGGGCGCGAGCATCGGGACGCACAGCAGCATGCCGACCGCGCGATGGGGCACGCCCCGCGGCGCGAGCGCCCAGGCGATGCCGACCAGCGCGAGCGCGATGCTCCAGCCCGGCGGATCGGCCTGCGTCCACAGCGCCCCGTCGAACGCGGCCAGTGCGTCGAGCGGAACCGACACGACGTCCATCGCCGCCGCAGCCGCCTGCGCCAACGCGCCCCACGGCACGCACAGCGCGGCCAGCGACAGCGGCACGACGACGAAGCTCACCAGCGGCACCGCGAACGCGTTGGCGATCGGCGCGACGAGCGAGATCTGCTGGAAGAACGCCAGCGTGAACGGCGCCAGCCCCGCGAACAGCACGGCCTGCGTGCGCAGCCAGCCACGCCATGGAGCGCGCGCATCCGGTGCCGCCGAAGCGGCCGCCATCAGCCACGCGACCGCGCCGAACGACAACCAGAACCCCGGCGCGACCACCGCAAACGGATCGAACACGATCACCGCGACGGCGGCCGTCGCGAGCACGCGCGCGGGCGGCACCGCCAGGCGCAGCGCCAGCGTGATGGCCACCACCGCGAGCATCACGACGGTGCGCTGCGCCGGAACCGCGAAGCCCGCCAGCAGCGCGTAGGCGGTCGACGCCGCGAGTCCGGTGAGTGCCGCCGCCACCTGCGCCGGCACGCGCCGCGCCAGCCCCGGCACCCGCCGCCAGCCGCGCAGCACCGCGGCGTACACCAGCGCCGACCAGAGCGTGATGTGCAGCCCCGACAGGCTCATCAGATGGTTGATGCCGGTG
>JALORJ010000370.1 GCA_025459035.1 Burkholderiales bacterium | reverse complement strand
GTGAACGCCGCACCCGACACCGGGGCGTTCGTCTGGACCTGGGTCGCGCTCCCCGCGCTGATCGGCAGCGTCGCGATCGCGATCGTCGGTCTTCGCGTCGTGGTGCGCGAACGCGCGAGCCGCCTGAGCGTGCTGTACCTGCTGCTGATGCTCGCGACCGCGGTCTGGCAGGCGACGGTCGTCGGCATCTTCTGCGTCGTCGGGGATCGCGCATCGTGGGTCATGGCGCACGTCGCGACGCTCGCGGCGCTGTCGATCCTTCCGCTGCAGTACCAGTTCGCGGTCGCGATGGCGGGGCGCGAGCGCTGGCGGTCCGTCGCCTGGGTGTGGATGCTGACCATCGCGCTTGCGGTCACGCTGGTCACGACCGACCAGTTCATCACAAGGCTCGACACCTACGGGTGGGGCCGCTTCGCGCGCTACGGGCCCGCCGGCTGGGTCTTCATCGGGCTCGTGTCGATCGTGGCCGCCGCCGCGATGGCGCTGTACTGGGACCTGTGGCGCTCGAGTCCGCCCGGCAGCCTCGCGGCGCGGCGCGGACTGGTGCTGCTCGTTTCGCTCGCGATCGGGGTGACGGGGGTCATCGACTTCGCGCCGACGCTGGGGATCGACGTGTTTCCATTCGGCGGCACGATGCTCGCGGCCGCCGGCGTGGTGAGCGGGGTCGTGATCGTGCGGCTGCGGCTCACTGCCGCGGTGCCGGTGCTGGCGGTGGGAGAACTGCT
Source organism: Burkholderiales bacterium (assembly GCA_025459035.1). GTDB lineage: Bacteria > Pseudomonadota > Gammaproteobacteria > Burkholderiales. The sequence continues at coordinate 1,978 of JALORJ010000370.1, read as the reverse complement.
CGATGCGCTGGCCGACGGCGCGCTGGTGCTCGACCGCGACGGCATCGTGCGGCTGGCGAACCGCGCCGCGAGCGAACTGCTCGATCACCGCGTGCAGGAGCTGCGCGACGCGCCGCTGCCACCGGACATCGCGGCGCTGCTGCCCGGCATGCCGCGCGACGGCGGTTTTCCCGAGCGCGGATTCCAGGGCATCGAGCGGTCGTGGCGCACCCCGCACGGCGCGCGCCGCGTGCTGTCGCTGTCGCTGTCGCACGTGCGCGATCGCGGCGACGAGATCGAAGGCGCGGTGCTCGTGCTGCGCGACATCACGGCGTCGCGCCTCGAGGCGCTCACCGTGTCCGAGACGTCGACCGACCGGCTCGACGCCGTGACGGGTCTGCCGTGGTCGTCCCACGCGCACGCGCGCTTCTCGGTCGCCATGGCGCGCGCCGACCGTGCCCGCGCATTCGCCACCGTCATGGTGGTCGACCTCGACGCTGCGCTGGCGGCCGTTCCGGCCGAACAGCGACCGCGCATGCTGGCGCGCCTCGCGCGCGAAGTGCAGGCGACGCTGCGCGGCGGCGACGAGCTGCTGCGGCGCGGCGACGGCGGCTCGGCGACGACGCCGGCCAGTGATGCACTGGTGATGCTGCTGTCGCCGACCGGCGATGCGGTGGTCGCGGCCGCCGCCGCGCGCCGCGCTCTGGGCGGTCTGAAGCGCGCACTCGCCGATGGCTGGACGCTGCCGCCGGAGCATGTGTCGATCGGTGTGGCGCTGTACCCGCAGGACGCCGACGAGGGCATGGCGCTGGAGCGCCGCGCGGCCGCGGCCGCCCGCGCGGCGCGCGAGTCCGGCGGCGGCGTCTTTCGTTTCCACGAACGCGCCGGCGACATGCCGGTGCTCGAAGCCGACGCCCTGCACGCGCGCGCTGCCGCCGCCGCGGGCGTCGACACGATCGCGCTGCGCTGGGCCCCGGTGGTCGATGTCGAACACGAGCGCGTCGCGGCGTGGGCCGCGGCGGTGTGGTCGCGGTCGGGCGGCGGCGAGTGGGCGCCGCTGGGCCCGCACTTGCCCGACTACGGTCAGCGCCTGGTCGACCGCTGGGCGCTGGCCGAGGCCGTCGACACGCTGCTGCGGTGGGACCGCGAGGCCGTCCCGGTCGCACGCGTGATCGTGCCGGTGCGCGCACGCACGCTGCTCAGACGCGGTTTCCGCGATCGTCTCGGCGCGATGACGGCACCGCTCGGCGATGCGCGTGCGCGCTTCGTCGTGGCGGTGCGCGGACCGTTGCCCGACACGCTGGACGGTTCGGCCGCGACCATGCTCGCGCGACTCGAGCGCGTCGGGGTGCCGTTGCTCTTCGACGGCTTCGCGCGCGGGCCGGTCGTGCTGCACGAACTCGCGTCGCTGCCCTGTCGCTGGCTGCGGTTCGATGTCGTCGCCGGTCTGTCGGGCGACGCGGCCGCCGCGCGCGTGGCGCTTGCCGACGGCCTGGGGGCGGCGTTGATCGCGGCCGGGGTCGACGATGTCGCGACGGCGGACCTGCTGCGCGCGGCGGGTTGCCGGCTGCAGCAGGGCCGCGTCCACGGCGTGCCGGTCGACACGGCGACGGTGCCGCGACGCCGTGTCGAAGCCCGCGCGCCGGCCGACGAGCGGCCCACGGTGGCTGGCTAGACTCGCGGGCTTGCGCGCGTGCGGTCCGCACGCGGGTTCGACCGTTCTCACCGGAGTTCGCATGCCCGATCGATCGTTCGGCTTCGGCACCCTGTGCCTGCATGCCGGCCACATCCCCGACCCCGCCACCGGCGCGCGCGCGGTGCCGATCTACCAGACCACGTCGTACGTGTTCGACTCGCCCGAGCACGCGGCGAGCCTCTTCAACCTGCAGACCTTCGGCAACGTCTACTCGCGGCTGTCGAACCCCACGGTCGCGGTGTTCGAGGAGCGCATGGCGGCGCTCGAGAACGGTCGCGCGGCGCTCGCCCTCGCGTCGGGCCA
>JALORJ010000369.1:2736-5100 GCA_025459035.1 Burkholderiales bacterium | reverse complement strand
CGCGAAACCGTCGGGCAGGCGCACGCGCTCGCGGTAGTGGACCAGGTGCGGGCTGGTGTAGACGCCGGTACGCCAGCCGGCCGCGACCAGCATCGCGGCGAGCATCGCGCAGGTCGAACCCTTGCCGTTGGTGCCGCCGACCGTGATCACCGGCATCGGCAGTACGAGGTGCATCGCGTCTCGGACTCGACCGACGCGCTCGAGGCCGAGGTCGATCGCGACCGGGTGCTGGCGCTCGAGCCGCGCGAGCCACGCGGCCAGGGCGGTGGCGCTGGAAGCGTCCGGATGCAGAGGCGAAGGCCCGCGCGACGCGGACGTCAGGCCGCGACCGGCTGCCGCAGCAGCATCGCGAGCAGATTGCCCACGCGGTCGCGCAGTTCGCGCCGGTCGACGATCATGTCGACGGCGCCGTGCTCCAGCAGGAACTCCGCACGCTGGAAGCCCTCTGGCAGCGTCTGCCGCACGGTCTGCTCGATGACCCGCGGTCCGGCGAAGCCGATCAGCGCGCCGGGTTCGGCGATCACGACGTCGCCGATGAACGCGAAGCTCGCCGACACACCGCCCATGGTCGGATCGGTGAGCACCGAGACGAACGGCTGGCCCGCCCGCGCCAGACGCGTGAGCGCGGCGTTGGTCTTGGCCATCTGCATCAGCGACGTGAGGCCTTCCTGCATGCGCGCACCGCCGCTCGCGGCGAAGCACACGAAAGGCAGCTTCTGCTCGGTGGCGGTCTGCACCGCACGCACGAAGCGCTCGCCGACGACCGAACCCATCGAGCCCCCGAGGAAGCGGAACTCGAACGCGGCGGCGACCAGCGGGATGCCCTTCAGCGCCCCCTGCATCGCGACCAGCGCGTCGTCCTCGTCGGTCTCCTTGCGGGCCGCCGCGAGGCGATCGGTGTAGCGCTTGCTGTCGACGAACTTGAGGAAGTCGACCGGCACGACCTCGGCGCCGATCTCGTAGCGGCCTTCGGGGTCGAGGAACAGGTCGAGGCGCTGACGCGCGTCGACGCGCATGTGGTGCGAGCACTTCGGGCACACGTGCGCGTTGTTCTCGAGGTCGGCGCGGTAGAGCACCGTCTCGCACGACTCGCACTTGATCCACAGGCCTTCCGGCACCGCCTTGCGCACGCCGCCGGCACTACGGTTGATCTTCGGCGGCAGCAGCTTCTGCAACCAGCTCATCGGGAAGCCCTCCGGGACGGGATGCCGATGCGACCCCGACCGCACGAGCGGTGCGGCGGGCGCGACGAGGATCGGGGACGCGTCACGCGGCGGGGACCGCCACCTCGTCCATCGCGTGACGGATGTCGGTCACCAGCGCACGAATGCGTTCGACGACCTCGTCGCGCGGTGACCCCTCGATCTCCTGCACGAGCCGGCTGCCGATGACCACGGCATCGGACACCGCCGCGACGCTGCGCGCGGTGGCGCCGTCGCGGATGCCGAAACCGACCCCGACCGGCAGCTTCACGCGTTCGCGGATCTGCGGCACGCGCGTCGACACCTCGCCGAGATCGATGTGCGCGGCGCCGGTCACGCCCTTCAGCGACACGTAGTAGACGTAGCCGCTCGCGAGGCGCGCGACGCCGTCCATGCGCGCGTCCACGGAGGTTGGCGACAGCAGGAAGATCGAGTCGATGCCACGCGCCTGCAGCTTCGCGTGCAGGCCGGCGGATTCCTCGGGCGGATAGTCGACGACGAGCACGCCGTCGACGCCGGCCTCGGCCGCGGCGGTCGCGAACGCGTCGTAGCCCATGGCCTCGATCGGATTCGCGTAACCCATCAGCACCACCGGCGTGCGGGGGTCGGTGCGGCGGAACTCGGCGGCGAAGCCGAGACAGTCGCGCAACGACGTGCCGTGCTTGAGGGCGCGTTCGCTCGAGCGCTGGATCGTCGGGCCGTCGGCCATCGGATCCGAGAACGGCACCCCCAGTTCGATGATGTCGGCGCCGGCCGCCGCGAGCGCGTGCATCAGCGGCACGGTGGCGGCCTTGTCCGGGTCGCCGGCGGTGATGAACGGGATCAGGGCCTTGCGGCCGCCCTGCGCGAGCGCCGCGAACACGGCCGGAATGCGGGAAGCGGTCATGGCACGTGCGACGGCTACAGCGTCATGCCCATCTGGCGTGCGACCGTGTTCATGTCCTTGTCGCCACGGCCGGAGAGGTTCACGAGCAGCACCTGGTCCTTCGACATGTCGCGCGCCATCTTCATCGCGTGCGCGACGGCGTGGCTCGACTCGAGCGCGGGGATGATGCCCTCCAGGCGGCACACGGCGTGGAACGCGTCGAGCGCCTCGTCGTCGGTGACGGCCACGTACTCGGCCCGCCCGGTGTCCTTGAGCCACGCGTGCTCGGGACCGACG
>JALORJ010000369.1:0-2712 GCA_025459035.1 Burkholderiales bacterium | reverse complement strand
GGGGTAGTCGAGCCCGGCCGAGATCGAGTGCGTCTCGATGATCTGGCCGTCGGTGTCCTGCATCAGGTAGGTCCGGTTGCCGTGGAGCACGCCAGGCGTGCCGGCCGACAGCGTCGCGGCGTGCTTGCCGGTGTGCAGCCCGAGGCCCCCGGCTTCGACGCCGATCAGGCGGACGTGCTTGTGCGGGATGTACGGGTAGAACACGCCCATCGCGTTCGAGCCGCCGCCGACACACGCCAGCACGGCATCGGGCTGGCGTCCGATCGCCTCGGGCATCTGCGTCACCAGTTCGCGGCCGACGACCGAGTTGAAGTCGCGCACCATCATCGGGTACGGGTGCGGGCCGGCCACGGTACCGATGATGTAGAAGGTGCCCTCGACGTTGGTCACCCAGTCGCGCATCGCTTCGTTGAGGGCGTCCTTCAGCGTGCGCGAGCCGCTCTCGACCGGCACGACGGTCGCGCCGAGCAGCTTCATGCGGTAGACGTTCGGCGACTGGCGCTGCACGTCCTCCGAGCCCATGTAGACGACGCATTCCATGCCGTAGCGCGCCGCCACGGTGGCCGACGCGACCCCGTGCTGGCCCGCGCCGGTCTCGGCGATGATGCGTCTCTTGCCCATGCGGCGCGCGACGAGCGCCTGGCCGATGGTGTTGTTGATCTTGTGCGCGCCGGTGTGGTTCAGGTCCTCGCGCTTGAGCCAGATCTGCGCGCCGCCGGCCTTCTCGGTGAGGCGCTTCGCGAAGTAGACCGGGCTCGGCCGTCCGACGTAGTGCTTCAGTTCGTGCTCGAACTCGGCGACGAACTCGGGATCGTTGCGGACCGCTTCGTACTGCGTGCGCAGGTCGTCGAGCGCGTGGATCAGCGTCTCGGCGACGAACACACCGCCATACGGACCGAAGTGGCCTTCGCGGTCGGGCAGGTCGTAGACCTGCAGGTCATTCAGCTGCATTGCGAACTCTCCGGATGAAGGTCTCGACCTTCGCGTGATCCTTGATGCCCTTCGCACGCTCGACGCCGCTGGAGACGTCGACCGCCCACGGACGCACCGTGCGCACGGCCGCCGCGACGTTGTCGGGGTCGAGCCCGCCGGCCAGCACGAGCGGCAGCGGCAGTTCCCGCGGCAGCGCGCTCCAGTCCAGCGCGACACCGGTTCCCCCCCACGCCCCGGGGACATGCGCGTCGATCAGCACGCCGCGCGCCTGCGAAAACGGCGCGATCGAAGGTAACAGATCGACCCCCGGCGCCGCACGCAGCGCCTTGATCCACGGACGCCGGAATGCCGCGCAGAACGCGGCCGTCTCGTCGCCGTGGAACTGCAGCAGGTCGAAGGCGGCCACGTCGATCGCGGTGTCGACCTCGGCGGGCGTCGGGTTCACGAACAGCGCGACCGACGTCACGAAGGCCGGCAGGCGGGCCACGATCGCGGCGGCCGCCTCCGGCGCGATGTGGCGCGGGCTTCCCGGCCACAGCACGAAGCCGAGCGCGTCAGCCCCGGCGTCGGCGGCGGCGAGCGCGTCGTCGAGACGGGTGATGCCGCAGATCTTCACGCGCGGGGTCATGCGGGTCACAGGGTCAGACGCAGGGCGGCGAGGGTAGCCCGTGCCGGGCCGGGTACGCGACCGCGGCCAGCTCGAGGCCGTCCGGCGCGAAGGTCGGTGCCGCCGCGCGCCGGTCGCGGCCGGCCAGGACGGCGGCCGGCCACTCGACCGGCCGCCGACCGGCGCCGACGTAGACCAGCGTGCCGACCAGGTTGCGCACCATGTGCTGCAGGAACGCATCGGCCTCGACGTCGAACCGCACGAGGCCGTCGGCGTCGATCGCGACGTCGAGGCACCGCAACGTGCGCAGCGGCGTCTTCGCCTGGCACTCGGCAGCGCGGAATGCGCTGAAGTCGTGATACCCGAGCAGCGGGCGCGCCGCCGCCTGCATCGCGTCGACGTCGAGCGCGCCATGCCACCAGCCGACACGCCCGACCAGCCGCCCCGGACGCGCAGCGCGCGCGAGCAGCCGATAGCGATAGCGCCGGGCGGTCGCCGAGAAGCGCGCGTGGAAGTCGTCGCTCGCCGGTTCGACGGCCCACAGCACGCTGACCGCCGGTGGCAGATGCGCATTGACGCCGCGCGTCCACGCACTGTCCGGACGCCGCACGGGCGGATCGAAATGCACGACCTGCCCGCTCGCATGGACGCCGGCGTCGGTCCGGCCGGCACAGATCGTCGCGACGGGCGCGCCGGCGATCGCGGCCAGCGCGGCCTCGAGGGCGTCCTGCACGCCGGTGCGCCCCGGTTGCGTCTGCCAGCCGGAGAACGACCGGCCGTCGTATTCGATGCCGATCGCGACGCGTCGCGGAGCGGCGGCCGTGACGTCGGTGCGCATGCGGGAAGTCCCTGCGGCGGCCGGAAACGCGAAGCGCCGCGAAGAGCGGCGCCTCGACGTGCAACTGCGGCTGCGCGCGCCCCGGGCGTCAGCCCAGACCGTCGAGCATCGCCTGCGCGGCCGCACGCTGACCGTCGTCGCCTTCGGCCATGACTTCCTGCAGCACTTCGCGTGTGCCGTCGGAGTCCCCCATCTCCTGGTACGCCTTGGCCAGATCGAGCTTGGTCTGGACGTCGTACCAGGCCTCGGTGCGCTCCCCGGTCGTCGCCGGCAGCGACGTCGCGCCGCCCCCCAGATCGAGGCTGATCGTCGACAGGTCGAAGTCCGGTGCCGC
>JALORJ010000368.1 GCA_025459035.1 Burkholderiales bacterium | reverse complement strand
TCGTTGTTCTCGTTGCCGCGCACGTACGACCACGAGTGCGCGACCATCGACAGGCCGACCGACACCGCGTCGGTGGTGCGCCAGCGCCACGCGAGACGCAGCGCGTTCTGCGGGATGCCGGGGATGCGATCGCCCGGCCGGATCTGGAACTCGCTGACGCGGCCGACGGCAGTGGTCGCGGTGCTGTTGGACGCGTTGACGACAGTGGCGGTGCTCTCGAACGTCGCCTCGACATGCGACAGCGACGCGCGCAGCGAGTGGCGTCCCAGCTCCTGCTCGATCCCCAGTTCGAAGCCTTGCCGGCGCGAGTTGCCGAACGTGTCGAACACCCCGCGGTTGCGCGAGCCGAGCGACACGAACAGGATGTCGTTCGACAGATCGGTGCGGTAGATCGACGCGTTCCACCGCAGGCCGGTCGTGAGCACCCCGCGCGCACCCAGCTCGGACGTGTACGAGACCACCTGGGGCAGGAACGGGTCGTAGGTCAGGGCCGTCGGCACCGAGCAGCCCGGGGTTCGGCCGCGCACCCGCGCTTCGCCTTCGCGGTCGCGGGCGCAGCCCAGCTCGATCGCGCTCGGGACGCGGGTACCGCGGCTCCAGTTGGCGTAGAGGTTCAGCGTGTCGGCGGGCGCCCAGGTGAGTCCCACCGACGGGTTGAGGCTCTGGTAGACGTAGTCGCCCGTCGTGCAGAAGTAGCGTGCGAAGCGGTTCGCGGCCCCACCGATCTCGGCACCGCAGCGCGGCTCGAGGCGCCGGAAGAACGTCTCGTCGAACTGGTACAGCGGAATGGGCCGGTCGGAGACGAGCGCCTGCTTGACCCGGGTTCGGTTCCAGCGCAGACCGATGTTGAGGTGCAGGTCGTCGCGCACCGACCAGATGTCCTTCGCGAACACGCTCTGCGACTCCATCCCGCCGGACAGGTCGTTGCGCTGGATCTCCTGCGCGAGCGGGACCAGACCGACGTCGGCGATGCGATCCGGTGCGAACGTGAACTCGCGCGTGCCCGACAGGAAGCCGAGGCGCTGGCCCTGCTGGAACGACACCGCGTTGCGATCGAACGCGGCACCGGCGACGAACTGGTGCCGCGGCGACGCCCAGGTCCACTGCAGCTGCACGCCGTCGGCGACCTGACCGGTGCGACCGGTGTTCAGCAGTCCGTTGGGCTGCAGGTTCGGGCATCCCGGCAGATCGACGCCGGTGGCACCGTCGGCCACCGAATTCCGCAGGCCGTCGTTGCAGTCGAGGCGCAGCCGGCTCGACGCCGCGCGGAACTCGTCCCAGAAGTCGCCCCCTACCGAGTCCTGGCGCATGTCACGGCGATACGCCTGCACCGACAGCGCGCTGCGCTCGGAGACGTCGACCCGTGCGATCGCGTTGAAGTGCTGCAGCACGTTGTTCGCGCGGTCGGGCGACGTGAACACGCCGGCCGGGTCCTGTCTCCACAACTCGTACGGCACCATGCCGTTGCCCGTCAGCGTGTTGTCGGCCTGCAGCCAGGTGAGGGTCGCGCTGCCGCGTGCGTAGCGCAGGTCGACGCGCGTGACATCTTGGGAGCCGTCATAGACGAAGGCCTGGCCGAGCTGCTCGGCCACGCACCAGCACGACGCGCGCGCGATCGCGATGTGGTGGATGGCGGCGCCGGTAGGGCCGATCACGCGGAAGGCGTCGCCGGCGTCGCTGCGCAAGAACACCGCGACAGCGCGGCCGCCGAAGAGGAACCAGGCGCCCAAGACCTCGCCGCCCAAGGGCGCCAGCGTGCGCCACGCTTCGCGGCCACCGCGGTCGATGGCGCGGAGCCGATCTGCGCCGGCGACCAACACCCGCCAGCCGAGCACCGCCACGGGGCGCTCGCCTTCGGCGAGCTCGTCGAGCGCTTCGGCGGTCACGCCCGAGGCGCGCGCCGAGAGCAGAAACGGCGTGGTCTCCCCGACGAGCACGGCCTCGACCGCCTGCGGCCCGTGGCCGACGACGAGGCGGTCGGCAGGCGCGGGCAGCGCCAGCGCGGCCTCCACCGGCGCCAGATCTTCCAGCGCGCGGCGCTGCAGCGTGTCGCCGTGCAAGGTCCACAGCTGCTTGTCGACGAAGTCGAAGTCGCGGCCGCACGTCACCCAGCGGTTGCCCGCGGTGCCGAGCAGGTCGATGACCTCGAGCTCCTCGCCGGAGCGGATGGCCACCCAACGGCCGGTGCGGGACATCGCGAGCTTGCGCGGAGGCGCCGAGGTCGTCATGCGGCCCGAAATTGTACAGGTAGCGTCGGCGGATTCCTAGCGTCCGCCCTCACCCGGCGAGCAAGAGGTACGCCGCCGCGGCGAGCGCGAGCGCGACGATGGCCGCGCCCACTAGCATCAAGGTCGACGGGGCGCGCGGCGGCGCAGCGGGGCGCGCGGCGACCTGCTCGGGCGGGGCCAGCGCAGCGGCGTGGCGCTCGGTCTCGTCGGAGAACCGCAGCCGGATGGCGCCGAGCTCGACGAGCGCGCCGTCGCGCAGCGCGCAGCCCGGCTCCTGCGACGACAAGAGCGCGCCGTCGACGCGGGTGCCGTTCTTCGAGCCGAGGTCCGACACGGTGACGCCGTCCCAGGTGCGCAGCACCGCGGCGTGGACGCGCGACAGATCTTCGTCGAGGATGACCCAGTCCGCCTCGTCGCCGCGGCCGATGGTCAAGCGCGACTCGGGGGGGCCGAGCACCCGGCTGGCGCCGACCTCGGGGCCGCGCTCG
>JALORJ010000367.1 GCA_025459035.1 Burkholderiales bacterium | reverse complement strand
CGGCCGCGCCGCGATCGGGCCGGTCGAGGTGAACATCCCCGACGGCGGAGTGGCGCGTGCATGGCTCGGCTGGACGCCTACCGACCGCGACGTGCAGGTCGATCTGCACGTCGACGCGATCCGCTTCGACTACGGCGTGCTCGTGCGCCGATTCAAGCCCGAGGCGGACTTCAAGGGGCTGTTCAGCCTGGGCCTCGACGTGACGGCGCGCGCGCCGCAGTTGGCCGACGTGCTGAAGGCCGGCAACGGCCGGCTCGACTTCGCGCTGTGGCCGAAGGAGATGCCGTCGGGTCTCGTCGACCTGTGGGCGGTCAACGTGCTGTCGGCGATCACGCCGCAGCTCGACAAGGGTGCAGCGCCGAAGATCAACTGCGCGATCGGCCGCTTCGCCCTCGAGGCCGGCAAGCTGCAGCAGCGTCAGGTGGTGCTCGACACGTCGCGCATGCGCGTGCAGGGCACGGCGTCGGCCGACTTCGACACCGAGCGTCTCGCCCTCGTGATGGTGCCGGCGCCGAAGGTGCCGCAGTTCCTCAGTCTCGCGACGCCCGTGCAGGTGTCCGGCACCTTCTCGAAGTTCGAGGTCGGCGTGCCACCGGGCGGCATCCTCGGCACGCTCGGGCGGCTCGCGACATCGGTGTTCTGGGTGCCGATCGCGAAGCTCACCGCGAAGGAGATCCCCGCCGACGGGCGCGACGTCTGCAACGTCGACCTCGACCCGGCGCGACCGGGCGACGCGTTCGCCCTGCGCGCGATCGCCGACGCCAGCGCCCGCCCACGCCCCCGCGTCGATTGACGGCGGCAGCGCGAAGGGCCACTGTCGGCGCGTCGTCCGGTGGGGGGGGCCACCGGTGACGCCACCGGGTTGCGTGCGAATCACGCCGCGCCGGGTGGCGCGTGTCCGTGTCGTGGAGGCATCCCCTTGAACGCTCGTCCTGACGACAAGTCTCTCGGTGCACCTGACCGCGACACCGGCGCGGTCGACTCCGGTCTGCGAACGGTCGCGGACTTCGAGACGCTCGTGCACCGCACGCCCGAAGGCCACGTCCGCGGCCAGTTCGGTGCGTTCGTGCTGGGCTCGCACTTCCAGCCGATCTTCAGCCTCGCGCACGGTCGCGTCGTCGGCCACGAAGCCCTGATGCGCGCGACCGACGGCAGCGGCAGTCCGGTCTCGCCGATCGACGTGCTGAGCAGCGCCGGCGATTTCGAGTCGCGGCTGGCGCTGGATCGGCTGTCGCGGCTCGTGCATGTCGACAACTTCCTGCGCCAGGCGGCGACGCCGCAGTGGCTGTTCCTCAACGTGCAGCCCGACGTGTTCGTGCGCAGCCCGCACATCGGCACCTTCTTCCGCGAGCTGTTCCGCGCGCGCCAGCTGTCGAAGCGGCGCGTGGTGCTGGAGGTGCTCGAGGAAGCGGTCCCCGACGAGCAGGCGTTCCGTGAAGCGGTCCGCTTCTACCGCGACCAGGGCTGCCTGCTGGCCCTCGACGACTTCGGCGCCGGCCACTCGAACTTCGATCGCGTCTGGAACATCCGCCCGGACATCGTCAAGCTCGATCGCAGCATGGCGCTGCAGGCGAGCCGCGAGTCCCGCGTGCGCCGCATGATGCCGATGATGGTGTCGCTGCTGCACGAAGCCGGGGCGCTCGTGCTGTGGGAGGGCCTCGAGACCCGCGACCAGGCGCTGATGGCTTTCGACTGCGATGTCGACTTCGTCCAGGGCTACTGGTTCGGGCGGCCCGCCGCCGCGCTGACCGAGCCGGAGTCGCAACGTCCCAACTTCGAGGCGCTGTGGGACAGCTTCCACGGCAACGTGCGGCTCGACGGCACGCGCCAGCGCGAGCTGATCGCGCCGTACGCCAACGCGCTGGGCAACGCGTCGTCGCTGCTCGCAGCCGGTCTGTCGCCGCAGTCGGCATGCCGCGAGTTCCTCGAGCTGCCGTATTCACGGCTGTGCTTCATGCTCGATGCGCGCGGCATCCAGATCGGCCCGAGCTTCGAGCCGATCGACACCACGTCGCAGAACCGCAGCCTCTTCAACCCGCTGTCGGACGCGGTCGGGGCCAACTGGTCGCACCGCCACTACTTCCGGCGCGCGATCGAGGCGCGCGGCCGGGTGCAGGTGTCACGCCCCTACCTGTCGATCCACGGCGCGCGCCAGTGCGTGACGCTGTCGATCTGCGTGCTGATCAACGGCGAACCGATCGTGCTGTGCGGCGATGTCGCATGGCGCGACCGGTTCGTCGAGTGAGCGTCGACCGCTCGACGCTCAGAGCCGGAAGCTCGCCGCGAGCGCCTGAAGGGCGTCGGTCTGCTCGCGCACGCGCGCGGCCTCGGCATCGACACGGTTGGCGATGTCGGTGCCGATGACGGCCGCTTCGCGCGTGCGCTCGGCGTCGTCGCGGGCCGAACGCAGCGCGGTGGCCTGCGTCACGAGCTGATCCGCGATCGCGCGGGTCGACTCGAGGGCGCGGGCGGCGCCCGCGGCGACCGCATCGACGAGTTCGCGGGTGTGGACGGTCTCGTTCTGCGCCGACATCACCGAGCGGTCGGCCACCTTGACCGAGTCGAGCGCGGAGGTCGCCCGCGAGCGCAGGTTCTCGAGCGCGCCATTGATCTCGTCGCTGGTCGCGCGTGCGCGCGTCGCGAGGCTGCGGACCTCGTCGGCGACCACCGCGAAGCCGCGGCCGGCCTCGCCGGCGCGAGCGGCTTCGATCGCGGCGTTCAG
>JALORJ010000366.1 GCA_025459035.1 Burkholderiales bacterium | reverse complement strand
AGCCGGCGCAGCCCGCCGCCCTCGGCCCCGAGCACCAGCGCCAGCGCGCCGTCGAGCCGCGCCTGCGCGAGCGCGACATCGCCCTCCCCGGCCAGCCCCACGACGAACACGCCGCGGTCCTTCAGCGCATCGAGGGTGCGCGCGAGGTTGGTCACCATCACGTACGGCACGGTGGCCGTCGCGCCGCTGGCGACCTTCTCGACCACCGGCGTCAGCCCGACCGCGCGGTCCTTCGGCGCGACCACCGCGTGCACGCCGAACGCATCGGCCGAGCGCAGGCAGGCGCCGAGGTTGTGCGGATCGGTCACGCCGTCCAGCACCAGCACGAGCGGCGGGCCGTCGACCGCGTCGAGCACGGCGTCGAGATCGGCCACCGGCATCGCCGCCGGCACCGTCGCCGCCACGCCCTGGTGGCGTGCCCCGGGCAGCAGCCGGTCGAGCCGCTGCGCATCGAGCGCGTGGACGCGGATGCCCGCCGCGCGCGCCTGCGCAAGCAGTGCGCGCATGCGCGGGTCCGAGCGCGCGGTGTCGACGTGCAGCTCGACGACGCGGTCCGGGTGCTGGCGCAGGCGCGCCGCGACCGCGTGGAAGCCGTAGACCAGACGCGTCTCGCTCATCGCGCCGCGGGGCGGTCCGCCGGCACGAACTCGAGCCGCGCGTTGTCGAGGTCGACGCGCGACAGCGTCACGCGCAGCCGGTCGGCCAGGCGGTAGCGCCGCCCGGTGCGCTCGCCCAGCAGGTGATGGCGTGCGGCATCGAAGTGGAAGTAGTCGCCGCCCAGCTCGGAGATGTGCACCAGCCCTTCGACGAAGACGGTGTCGAGCGTCACGAACACGCCGAAGCCGGTGACCCCGCTGATCGTGCCGTCGAAGCTCTCGCCGACGCGCTCGCGCATGTACCAGCACTTGAGCCACGCCTCGACGTCGCGCGTGGCCTCGTCGGCGCGGCGCTCGGTCATCGAGGCCTGCGTGCCGATCGCGGCGAGGTCGTGCCCGTCGAGCGTGCGCCCGGCCAGCACCGCCTTGATCGCGCGGTGGATGACGAGGTCCGGATAGCGCCGAATCGGCGACGTGAAGTGCGTGTAGAGGTCGTACGCGAGACCGAAGTGACCGGTCTCCTCGGGCGCGTAGCGCGCCTGCTGCATCGACCGCAGCATGACCGTCTGCAGCAGATCGGCATCGGGACGGTTCTTCACCCGCGCCAGCAGCTTCGCGTAGTCGCGCGCCTCGGGCTTGTCGCCGCCGGTGAGGCCCAGGCCGAACTCGGCGAGGAACGCGTGCAGCCGCTCGAGGCGTTCCGGCGTCGGGCCCTCGTGCACGCGGTACAGCGCGGGCTGGCGGGCCTGCGACAGGAACTGCGCGGTGCACACGTTGGCGGCGAGCATGCATTCCTCGATCAGCCGGTGCGCGTCGTTGCGACCCACCCGCACGATGGCCTCGATCTTCGAGTGCTCGTCGAACAGCATGCGCGTCTCGACGCTCTCGAAGTCGATCGCGCCGCGGCGCTCGCGCGCCGCCAGCAGCGTGCGGAAGACGCGCTCGAGCGCCTGCAGATGCGGCAGCAGCGGCGCCAGGCGGCGCGCGGTGTCGCTGTCGGGCTGCGACAGCGCGTCCCACACCTCGGTGTAGGTCAGGCGCGCCTGCGAGTGCATGACCGCCGGATAGAAGCGATGGCGCTCGATCGCGCCGCGCGCGCCGATGTCCATCTCGCAGACCATGCACAGCCGGTCGACGTGCGGGTTGAGCGAGCAAAGGCCGTTCGACAGCGCCTCGGGCAGCATGGGGATCACGCGCCGCGGGAAGTACACCGAGTTGCCGCGCTCGGCGGCCGAGCGGTCGAGTGCCGAACCCGGGCGCACGTAGTGGCTCACGTCGGCGATCGCCACGTACAGCTTGAAGCCCTTGCCCTGCGGCACGCAGTGGACCGCGTCGTCGAAGTCGCGCGCGGTCTCGCCGTCGATCGTCACCAGCGGCAGCGCGCGCAGGTCGACGCGCCCCTTCAGGTCGAGCTTGCGCACCGACTTCGGCAGCTTCGCGGTCTCGGCCTCGACGGCCGCGTCGAAGACGTGCGGCAGGTCGTGCTTGCGCAGCGCGATCTCGATCTCCATGCCGGGATCGCCCGCCTCGCCCAGCACCTCGACCACACGGCCGATCGGCGGGGCGTGGCGCGCAGGCTGCTGCACGATCTCGATGTCGACGATCTGGCCCGGCTGCGCGTCGCCGCGCGCGTCGGCCGGCACGAGGATGTCGTGCGCGATGCGTCGGTCCGACGGCTGCACGAGCGCGATGCCGTGCTCGATGGTGAAGCGCCCGACCACGCGGGTGCGGGCGCGCTCGACCACCTCGACGATCTGCGCTTCGACGCGACCGCGCCGGTCGAGCCCGGCCTCGCGCGCCATCACGCGGTCGCCGTGCATGACCTTGCTCATTTCGGCGGCGGTCACGAAGGCATCGGGCGCGCCGTCGTCGCGGATCAGGAAGCCGAAGCCGTCGGGATGGCCCTGGATGCGGCCGGCCACCAGATCGAGCTTGTCGGCGATGCACAGCGCGCCCTTGCGGTTGACCATCAGCTGCGCATCGCGCGCCATCGCCTGCAGCCGACGCTCGAAGGGCTCGGTCTCGGCGTCGCCGATCGCGAGCATCTTCTCGAGTTCATCGGGAAACAGCGGCCGTCCGCTATCGTCGAGCATATGCAGATCGTACTCGCGCGACGGCAGCTGGTGCTAGTAGAG
>JALORJ010000058.1 GCA_025459035.1 Burkholderiales bacterium | reverse complement strand
AACCGTGCTGGACATTCGTCGCGTCGACCGCCTCGGGGACCACCTCCGCCTGCCCCGGTCGCGTGGACAATGCGCTCCTCGATGGTCTCGCTGGCGTCGGTGTTCGTCACGAGGACACGCGAGACCTGACAGCACCGCTTGATGCGGCCGCCAGATACGACCGCAACACCAAGGAGGTGGACCCATGTTCGATCTGTCCCGGAAAGTCGCCCTCGTCACCGGCGCCTCCCGCGGCCTGGGCTGGGCGATGGCCCGCTCGCTCGCGCAGGCTGGTGCACACGTCGCGCTCAACGCGCGTGATGCTGCGTCGCTCGAGCAGCGCCTCACCGAGCTGACGGTCGCCGGCGGCCACGGCGAGGTCGCCGCGTTCGACGTGGCCGACGAGTCTAAGGCCGCAGCGGCGGTGGCATCGATCGCGCGCGCGCACGGCCGGCTCGACATCGCCGTGCTGAACGCCGGCATCCAGCACCGCGCGCCGATCACCGAGTTCTCGACGGCGGACTTCCGCCGTGTGCTCGACGTCAACCTGACTGCGGTGTGGACGCTCGCACGCGAGGTCGCGAAGGTGATGATCCCGGCGAAGCGCGGACGCATCGTGATCACGGGGTCGATCAGCGCGATCGCGGCGCGGCCGACGATCTCGGCGTACATCGCGTCGAAGGGCGCGGTGCACGCGCTGACGCGCGAGCTGGCGGTCGAGCTGGCGCCGCACGGCATCACCGTCAACGCGATCGCGCCGGGCTACTTCGCGACCGAGATGAACACCGCGCTCACGCAGAACACGGAGTTCGACACGTGGGTCAAGGGCCGCACGCCGCTGCGCCGCTGGGGCCAGCCCGAGGAGCTCGGGCCGGCCTGCGTGTTCCTCGCATCGGACGAGGCCGCGTTCGTCAACGGCCACGTGCTGGTGGTCGACGGCGGCTTCACCGCGTCGATGTGACGCGCGGCAGATCTCCGCAGTCACCGCGCACCCCTCGGCCTTCGACCCACGGCCGCCCATCGACCCCCCGCCCATCGACCTGACGACGACCGACCCCATGCGACCGAACCCCGTGAAGACGAAGCTCGCGAACGGCGATACCGCCTTCGGCACGATGGCGTGGGAGTTCTTCACGCCGGGTCTGCCTGCGATCTGCGCCGCGGCCGGCGCCGAATTCCTGCTGCTCGACATGGAGCACAGCGGCGCCGGTATCGACACGATGAAGCAGCAGCTCGCGTGGTGTCGCGGGCTCGACCTCGTACCGTTCGTGCGCGTGCCGACCACGGCGTACGCGCATGTCGCCGGGCTGCTCGACGCCGGCGCGATGGGGATCATGGTGCCGATGGTCGACACGGCGCAGCAGGCGGCGGACATCGTGCGCTTCGCGCACTACCCGCCGCACGGCCGGCGCGGCGCAGGCTTCGGCGCGGCCCACGACGACTACGCGGGCGGCAGCGTGCTCGACAAGATGGCGGCCGCGCGCGAGCGCACGTTCGTGATCTGCCAGATCGAGACCGAGCACGGGCTGGCCAACGTCGAGGCGATCGCGGCGACCGACGGCGTCGACTGTCTGTGGGTCGGCCACTTCGACCTGACCAACTTTCTCGGCATTCCCGGCGCGTTCGACGATCCGCGCTACGACGCGGCGATCGCGCGCATCGTCCGCGCCGCCGAGGACCACGGCAAGACCGCGGCCTTCCTCGCGACCGACGCCGCGTGGGCGCGGCGTGCGCGCGCGCAGGGCTTCCGGTGCATCGCGTACGGGCTCGACACCGTGCTGCTGCAGGCGGGCATCCGCAGCGGACTGGAGCTGTTGCGGTCGCTGTAGACGGCGGTCGGTCGACGCGGCCGCGGCATCGCGGCGCGTGCGCGGATCGCGTGACGCCCGCCGCATCGCCGCGCTGCCGCGCACGCACGGGCGTCGGCTCGGCCGATCGCGGCGCGGCCACCGCAGAGTGTCGCGACGCCCTGGTCAGTGCGCCGTCGCGGGTGCGCGTGGCGCGAGCAGCGCGTCGAGTTCATGCAGCACGCGGTCGACCGCGCGTGCGGTGGCGCCGGCATCTGCGCCGATCGTCACTCCGGGTGTCGCGCATCGCGTGAACAGCGCGTCGGGCCACGGTCCGAGCACGCTGGCGACCACCGGGTGGCAGTCGCGGAAGCTCGGCACCCCGGCCATGCGCCGTCGCGGCAGGTCGGGCACGTCGAACGCGTGATGCGCCCCCGGGTACACGGTGATGTCCGCATCGAAGCCGGCGGCGCGCAGCCGCGCGACGTGCTCGACGCACGGCGCGGCGGGTGTCCAGTCGTCGGCGTCGCCGATGTGGATACGCAGCGGCGCGGCGATGCGGTCGAGCTCGGGCGCGCGGACGTTGCAGTACGGATAGAACGCGACGAAGGCGCGAAAGCGCACCGCGGGAGTGGCCGTGAACGTCGTGTCGGCCCATCGCGTCGCGGCGATCGTCGTCGCGATGCCGCCCGCGGAGAAGCCGACGAGCGCGACGCGGTCGACATCGATGTGCGGACGGGTCGCCAGCCACGCGAGCGCACCGAACAGGTCGGGGACGCGTTCGAGCGGCCCGAGCGCGCCCGGCTGCTCGCAGGTGCGCGCGATGCCGCGCGGGCGATGGCTGTCGACGATCAGCGTCGCGACGCCGTGCCGTGCGAGACGCGCGGCCCAGGCCTGCTCGGACGCGCCGACGCCGGCGCAACCGTGGGCGAGCACGACCGCCGGGAACGGTCCGGTGCCGGCGGGCTGGACGAACTGGCCGCTCAGCGGTACGGCCTGCGTCGATGCGCTGTACCGATCGCGGTTCGGCGGGCGCACGACGCGACCAGCGCTGGAGAACCGCACGGTGACGTCGGCGACCTCGCGGCCCGGCGCCGCGGCTGGCGCGGTCGTCGCGACCGGCCACGCGCAGGCGGTCAGCGCGAGGATGGCCGCCGCGATCGCTGCCGCGACGCGCGTGTCGCGCGGCACGACGATCCGGGCGCGGCGGGCGCGTGGCGTCGTCGCTTGCCGCGCGCAGGCGTCGCGGGCCGTCATCGCTACACGGGCGCGGACGTGCCGCGATGACGACGCAGGCGCTGGCGCGCAGCCCCGGCGGTCATCGACGACGCGGTGCGGGGCGACGGCGGCGCGGCCTCAGAGCACAGGATGACGCCGGTGCCAGTCGGTGGCCTGCTGCCACGCCCAGCCGGCGCGCACGAGGAGTTCTTCCTCGAAGTGGCGCGACACGAACTGGAACGCGACGGGCGTACCGGCATCGGTGAACGCGCCCGGCAGCGTGATGGTCGGGCTGCCGGTCATGTCGAACGGGCAGGTGTAGCGCAGCAGGCCCGAGATCAGCTCGGCATCCGTGGCGAGCGACGCCATCTGCGCGACGGTCGGCGACGCGACCGCCATCGCCGGCACCAGCAGCAGGTCGATGTCCTGGAACAGCGCGCGCACGCGGCCGGAGAAGTCGTGCCGCCGCAGCGCGATCTTGTGCGTGTCGAGCGCCGTCTGCGCGTGGCCCAGCTCGATCAGACCCGCGAGGCCCGGGCCGTACTCCGCCTTGCGCGACGGGTACGTGGCCGCGTGCGCGACGGCGGTCTCGACGCCGCACTGCGGAAACCAGTCGGACGTGATCTGCTCGGAGTCGGGGAACGTCACGGTGCGCAGTTCGCCGCCAAGTTCGACGACGGTCTTCGCGACCGCGGCCATCATCTCGAGCACCTTCGGCTCGACGCTCTTGCTGTTCCAGTCGGGGTCGATGCCGACGCGCAAGCCGCGCAGGCCGCGCGTCATACCGGCGAGATAGTTGGGCACCGGCTCGAGGCTGGTCGTGGGGTCGTGGGGGTCGACCCCGGCGATCGCCGTCAGCATCGCGCCGGCGTCGGCCGCGCTGCGGGTCATCGGGCCGATGTGGTCGAGCGTCGCGGCCAGCTCGAACACGCCGTAGCGACTGACGCGGCCCCATGTCGGCTTGAGTCCGGTGCAGCCGTTGGCGGCCGACGGGAAACGGATCGAGCCGCCGGTGTCGGAGCCCAGCGACCCGTAGCACAGGCCCGCAGCGGTCGCGACACCGGAGCCGCTCGACGATGCCCCCGACCAGTGCGCCGCGCTCCACGGATTGACCGGCGGCTTGATCTGCGGATGGTGGTCGGCGTACGCGCCCTCGGTGAGCTGCAGCTTGCCGAGGATCACCGCGCCGGCGTCGCGCAGCTTGCGCACGACGGTGCCGTCGCGATCGGGCACGAAGCCGCGATGGATCGTCATGCCCGCGGCGGTCGGGACGCCCTGGGTCCAGCACAGATCCTTGACCGCGATCGGCACGCCGTGCAGCGGGCCGCGCACCTGGCCTGCGGCAATCTCGGCATCGGCGCGCTTCGCGTCGGCCAGCGCATGCGACGCCATGACATGTGCGTAGCTGCCAAGCGCGGGTTCGAGCTTCGCGATGCGGTCGAGCTGCGCCTGCGCCGCCTCGACCGACGACACCTCGCGCTGCTGCACGCGGCGCCCGATGTCGAGCAGTTCGAGATAGTGGAGTTCGGTCGCGGCCATGGATCGGGTTCAGGGACGGAGGGAAGTACGGTGGGCGAACGTCACAGGCCCGCCAACCTACGCGCGCTCTGCGTCGGACTCAACCTGCGCGCAACGCCGGAGCGTGATGCGCCATCGGGGGGCGTGCCGACCACGGCGTTCATCGCTACGCTCGCCGCATGAGCCTGTCCAGAGCCGCCGCCACCGCCGCCGCGACCACGCTGGTCGCGCACCGCCTGCAGCGCCGCGCGCTGCCACCGTTGCCCCCCGACGTGCGCCCGACCGATCCCGACGCGGGCTACGCCGTGCAGGCGCTCGCGCACGCCCAGCTCGTGCCGACGCTCGGCGCGGTGGTCGGTCACAAGATCGGCTGCACGACGGCCGTCATGCAGGCCTTCCTCGACATCCCGAGCCCGTGTGCCGGCGGCGTCTTCGCACGGACCGTGCATGCATCGCCCGCGGTACTGCCGCACGCCGACTACGTGCGCGTCGGCGTCGAGTGCGAGATCGTCGCGCGTCTCGGCGCCGATCTGCCGGCACGCGAGACCCCGTGGACCGCGACGGCCGTGGCCGATGCCGTCGACGCGCTGCTGCCCGGCATGGAGATCGTCGACGAGCGCATCGACGGCATCGAGGTCGGCCGCGGGACCGGGGCCGACGTGATGGGCCATCCGTTCGAGGCACTGGCATGGCTCGCGAACCTGCGCGCGGCACAGCAGCGGGCGCTGCGCGCCGGCGAGTTCGTGTTCCTGGGCAGCGTCGTCGCGACGCGCTGGGTCGAACCCGGCGCGCACGTGCAGATGACGCTCGATCCGCTGGGCGACGTCGAGGCGCGCTTCCCCTGCTGACGCGCGGCGCGGCGATCGTCCGGCGCATCGCGGGACTGGAAACGACGACGGCGCCCGCAGGCGCCGTCGTCGCGTGACGCGCGGTCAGCCGCGGGTCAGTACAGCACCATCGGGTTGCCCGGCGAACCGGTCGCGCCGATGATCTTCAGCGGCGCCCAGATCATCGCGCCTTCGTGCACCTTGGCATCGATCATCGTCTTGGTGTCGACGTTCTCGAGGTTCCAGATGCCGCGACGGGTCTGCATCTCGGTGTGGCACGGCACGGCGTAGCCGTCTTCCTCGCCGCCGGGCTGCGCGTCGTTGGCCGACGTGTCGCCCATCGTGAGCGCGATGTCGCGCGACGCCATGTACTGGCACGCGCTGATGCCGAAGCCCGGCTCGCCCTGCGCGAAGAGGGCCCGCGCCGCGGCACGTTGCGCGCTGTCCATCTTCTTGTAGCGGTCGTTGCTCCAGCTGTTGCCCTGCCCGGTGTGCAGCGCGACGCAGTCGCCGGGCCCGATCTCGGCCAGCCCCTGCGCCTTGACCATCGCCTTGACGTCGTCGGCGGTCACGATGCCCGGGTCGCCGGCCTTCTGCGGGATCGGCAGCATCTCTTCCGAGGCCGACAGCTTGCCCTGCGACTTGCGGTAGGCCACGGCGTCGAGCACCACGATGCGGCAGACGAAGCCGAGTTCGCCGACGTGTTCGACGCCCAGCGGACCCATGCCCATCACGCGCCCGCCGGCGCCACGGTCGTAGGCATCCCACGACAGTACGCCGTTGTAGAACATCGGGCCCTTCGACGTGTTGACGCCGATGTGGCCGGGGCCGTCGAACTGGGTCTGGATCTGCCCGATCTCGGTGGTGACCAGTTCGTCGTGGTAGGTGAGCGCGTTCTTGCCGAACGGGCCCCCGGTGGGCGTACCGGGGATCGTCATCTGCCAGCCGCGCGGACCGAAGGCCGGCGCCTCGCGGTGATAGAACTTGCCGATCGTCAGCGACTTGTACTGCTTGATCGTGGCCAGCGCGCGCTTGATGTTGGCCGAGTTCTTCGTGTGGTTGGCCGACCCGGCGCGGTCGTCCTTGCCCCACTTGCTCGGGAACCAGTTCTCCTGGAACGGCTTGTCGCTCTGCACCCCGGGTACCACCTGCGCGCTCGCGACCCCGGCGATGCCGAGCATCGCCGCACCCACCGCTGCAACCATCACGCGGACGTTGCGTGTCATGGCTCTCTCCTCCTCGTTGACGTTCGGACGGATCGCCGATGCCGCACGGTTCGTGTCGGGACCGCGGGTGCATCTGCGTCGGTGCAAGTTGGCACGCGATGCCGACGGGATACAAACCCGCCATCCGGTTGCAGAAATGGCCATCCAGTTGCATCGACAACGCGCCGATCGCACCTGCGGGATCGCTTTGTAATCAACGAGCAGGCGGCCGTCGATGCCGTCGAGACGCGGTGTCACGCGGCGATTCTTTCGCAGTGCAGCATGCGCGCGTGCCGAAAAAAGTCGGGCGACCGCGCGGCGCCGCCGCTGTCACGAACCTGCCGCGCGCGCACCTGTCCGAGTGCGTCGAAGCCGCCGTGGAACGACCCACCCGGTGGCTCGCGATCCCGACCGAGGAGAACTCCGATGCAACGACGTCTTTCCGCCGCGTTCGCGGCTGGCGTGCTCGCCGCACTCGGCGCGGCCCCGGCCTGCGCCCAGAGCTACCCCGACATCGAGTCGGCGGCGCTGATCACCGATCGCCACGTCACGCGCTTCGACCGCGAGACCGTGTCGCGCCAGGGCAACTTCATGGTGTTCACGGTCAACGTCGCGTGGAAGGGACCCGACGAGCGTCCCGAGTCCGAGCCGTCGCTGCGCGTGATGAAGTACCTGACGAAGTGCGACGCGCAGGAGCTCGCCGTGGCGTCGGTCGCCGTGTTCGACAAGCAGCGCGCGCTCGTCAAGTCGTTCGGCATCGCGCCCGGCGGCTGGGACTTCGAGAAGCCGGCGCGCGACTCCGAAGCGTTCGACTGGATGAAGCGCGCCTGCAGCCATCCGCTGGCCTGGTAGGGCCCGCGCGCCGGACGGCGCGGATCAGTCGTCGCGGTGACGCCACACCCGCGGCGGCACCGGATCGGCGTCGCGCCACAGCCCGATCCGGGCCGTCTGCGCGGCGCGCTGGGCCGCGTCGAAGCGCGGGCGCTGCGCGCCGCGCGCACTGGCCCACGCGTGGCCGCTGCGCACCATCTCGTGGTTGACGTCGAGCCGGTCGGGCAGTCGCACCACCTCGCCCAGCCAGCGACCGTAGCGGTCGCGACCGCGCGTGCGCACCTGCACCTCGCTGCCGCGCACCAGCCGCTGCAGCGCGCGGGTCGCGTCGCGGCCGCCCGGCTGGTCGCGCTCCGGCGCGTCGATGTACAGCATCCGCACGACCGCCTCGTCGCGCCCCTGGCGCACGCGCAGCGTGTCGCCGTCGGCCACCCACGCGACGCGGCCCTCGAACGTCCGGGCGTCGGTCGGCGGTGCGCTCGCGCAGCCGACGAGCGCCCAGACGATGCACCCGAGCGCCGCGCGCACGCGCATCACACCGCCGGGGCCTGCACGCCGAAGACCTCCCGCAGGTACGCCACGTACGAGGGGTCGTAGTCCATCGTCTTCTCGGGCGTGTCGCTGATCTTCGCGACCGGCTGACCGTTGCAGCGGGTCATCTTGATGACGATCTGCAGTGGCTCGACGCCGACGTCGTTCGTGAGATTGGTGCCCAGCCCGAACGCCGGGCGGCAGCGTCCGCGGAAGCGCTCGTAGAGCTCGATGCACAGCGGCACGTTGAGGCTGTCGCTGAAGACGAAGGTCTTGGTGCGCGGGTCGACGCGCATGCGCTGGTAGTGCGCGATCATCTTCTCGCCCCACTCGAACGGATCACCCGAGTCGTGGCGCACACCGTCGAAGAGCTTGCAGAAGAACAGGTCGAAGTCGCGCAGGAACGCGTCCATCCCGCACACGTCGGTGAGCGCGATGCCGAGGTCGCCGCGGTACTCCTCGGCCCACTTGTCGAAGGCGAAGCGCTGCGAGTCGCGCAGCCTCGGCCCGACCGCCTGGCACGCCTGCAGGAACTCGTGGGCCATCGTGCCCAGCGGAATCAGCCCGAACTGCCGCGCGAAGTGCACGTTGCTCGTGCCGGCGAGCTTCGCGCCGAGATCGCGCCGCAGCGTCTCGATGACCTCCGCCTGCCAGGCGAAGCCGAAGCGGCGACGCGTGCCGAAGTCGGACAGCCGGAACTCCGGGTCGGGGACGCTCTTCGCCAGCGCGATCTTGTCGGCGAGGCGTGCGCGCGCCGCGTCGAGGTCGTGGCCCGCGCGCGTGTTGCGAAACCACACCTCGCTCACGATCGCGAGCACCGGCACCTCGAACAGGATCGTGTGCAGCCACGGTCCGCGGATCGTGATGTCGAGACCGCCCTGCACCTCGGGCGTCGCGCGCACGTCGATGAAGCCGGGCTCGAGGTGGAACAGGCGCAGCAGGTCGATGAAGTCGCTGCGCAGGAAGCGCAGCGCGCCCAGCCACTCGAGCTCGTCGCGGGTAAAGCGCAGCTGGCACAGCGCGTCGATCTCGGCGCGGATCTCGTCGGCGTGGGGCGCGAGATCGATGCCGCGGTTGCGGCACTTGAAGCGGTACTCGACCTGCGCTCCCGGGAACTGGTGCAGGACGGCCTGCATCATCGAGAACTTGTAGAGGTCGGTGTCGAGCAGCGACGGAATGATCATCGTGGGCGTCGGGCGCGCCCGGAGCGGCGCGCGCGCATTGTCGTGGAATCGCCGGGCCGGCGCGCCGCGTCGACGATCGTCCGGGTTGCCCGCCGCCGCACACGCGTGGCAACGTCCGGCCCGCGACGCCGCCGCCGGGCGTGCGATCGCGCCCGCCCCCACCGGAGTGCCCGTCGCATGAAGCGCCTCGTCGCCTGCCTGCCCGCCCTCGTCCTGCCTTGCGCACTGGTCGTCGTCGCACCCGTCGCGGTCGCGCAGCAGGGCGGGCCCGACGATCTCTACGAGATCACGATGTCGATGGAGAGCGACGGCATGAAGCTGCCGCCGATGACGCAGACGGCGTGCACGCCGAAGGGCGCGAAGGACGAGGAGCGCATGCCGATGGACAAGGGCTGTCGCATGCTCGAGTCGCGCCGCAGCGGTGCGCGCACGCTCGTCAAGGCGGTCTGCGAGGACGGGGCCGATCGCATGACGATGACGATGGAGATCGAGTCGACCGGCAAGGACGCGTTCCGCGTGAAGTCCACCGCCGAGGGCACGCGCGACGGCCGGGCCTTCGCGATGAAGTCCGACGTCGCCGGACGGCGTGTGGGTGCCTGCAAGGCCGCCGACGCGTCGAAGGCGATGGAGCAGGCGCAGGCGCAGGCAACCGCGGCGATCGGCAAGGAGTGCGACAAGGGCATCGAGTCGCTCGAAGCCGCGCTGTTCGTGAAGGTCGAGGGGCTCGACATCCCGCCCGAAGCGATGGCGTGCCGCGACCGCAAGGCCGAGTTCTGCGGGCGCGTCGCGACGGTGTCGGCGGGCATCGTGTCGCCCGACACGTGGTACGCGGTGCGCGACCGCCATGGCGCGCGCTGGGCGCAGGCGGCGAAGGCATGCGGCACCGATCCGGTCAGGCTCGTCGCGCCGTTGTGCACGTCCGAGGTGTCGAAGAAGAACTGGCGCTTCGTCGCCGATGCCTGCCCGGCCGACGCGAAGGCGCTGGTCGCGCAGCGATGCGCCGGGCGCACCTACTCGACGGTCGCGCGCGGCGATCTCGACATGTGTGCCGCGCTCGCCGGCCTCGCGTACACCGCGACACCGCGGCGTGCCGACGCCGTGCCGGCGGCCGCGCCGGCGCCCGGCGAGCCCGAGAAGCCGAAGGGCACCGTCGACAAGCTCAAGGAAGGCGCGGACAAGCTGAAGAAGTTCCTCAAGTTCTGAGCACCGACCCGAGCCCTCGACGCGTCGTCGCGCCGCCCGTGCGTCGTCGCCTCCTGCGTCCTGCGATCGTGGGTTGCGGTCGGGGTCGGCGTGTCGCGGTCCGGGTCGCGATCGCGGCCGCCCTGGTCGCGGCGACGGTCGTGGCACGGGCCGCGACACCGGCCGACGCGTTCCCGGGCAGCGCCAAGGCCTACCTGATCCGCATCGGCGACGAGACCGTCTGGGCCGCACGCGACACGAAGCCGGTCGCCCCGGCCAGCCTCACCAAGCTGATGACGGTGCTGCTCGTGGCCGAGTCGGTCACCCCGGAGGCGACGACGCTCGTCAGCGCGTATGCCGCGTCGGCGCCCGGCTCGAGCCTGGGCCTGAAGACCGGCGACCGCGTGCGCGTGCGCGACCTGCTGGCCGCGACGCTGGTCGCCTCGGCGAACGATGCGTGCCGCGCCCTCGCCGAATGGCAGGGCGGCACGGAGCGCGAGTTCGTCGCGCTGATGAACGCGCGGGCCGACGCGATGGGGCTGACCGACACGCACTTCGACAACGCCTGCGGCTTCGACACGCCGACGCATCGCAGCAGCGCGCGCGATCTCGCGGTCCTGACCGACGCCGCGCTCGCCGTGCCGACGATCGCGCGCGGGGTCACGCGCATCGATGCCGACTTCACCACCGTCGACGGTCGACGCCGCTTCCGCATCGCCAACACCAACCAGCTGCTCGGTCGCTATCTCGGCGTGCGGGGTGTGAAGACCGGCACCACCGACGGCGCCGGGCGCTGCCTGATCGCGCTGGCCGAGCGCGACGGCGTACGCGTGCTGCTGGTGCTGCTCGGCACGACCGGCGATCGCTGGTGGACCGCGCACGCGATGCTCGACCGTGCCTTCGCGTGGGCGGCGCGCCATCCGCCGCTCGCGGCCGCGCCCGGGGCCGCGGCGATCCGTTGAACCTGGCGGGCGCGCTGCGCGCCGCCGTGCTGCTCGCTGCCGCGCTCGCGGTGTACGCGAACGCGCTGCCCGCGAGCTTCCAGTTCGACGACTGGAACACGATCGTCGACAACCCGCGCGTGCACGCGTGGTCCGCATGGTGGGCGTCGATGCCCGGCATCCGGCCGCTGCTGAAGGCCACGTGGGTCGCGAACTGGACCCTTGCCCCCGACACGCTCGCGGCACGCACGATCGCGATGCGTGCGACCAACCTCGCGCTGCATGTCGCCAACGCGTGGCTCGTGCTCGCGCTCGGCGCACGCTGGCTGGCCGCGTGCGGGCTCGACGCGGCGCACGCGCGCCGTGCCGCGTTCGTTGCGGCGCTGATCTTCGTGCTGCACCCGGCGCAGACCGAGGCGGTCACGTGGATCTCCGGCCGCTCGGTGTCGCTGATGGCACTCGCGATGCTGCTGGCGCTGGCGGCACAGACAGCCGTCGGCACGGCCCCGACGCCCGCGCGGCGGCGCATGGCGCAGGGTGTCGCGGTGATCGCGTTCGTCGCGGCGCTCGCCGTGAAGGAGCACGCGTGGACGCTGCCGCTCGCGGCGTGGCTCGTGGCGCGCATCGCACCCGGGGCGACGGCGCGCCGCGCGTGGCGCGACACGGCGCCGCTGTGGGCGGTGACGGTCGCGGCGCTGGCAGTCGTCTTCGCGACGCCCGACTACTGGCGCCTGCTCGGCAACGCGCTCGCGACCCGGTCGCTCGGCAGCAATCTGCTCACGCAGATCGACGGCCAGTGGTACCTGCTGGTGCGCGTGGCGCTCGGCCTGCACACCAACCTCGATCCGGACCTGCCGGTGCATGCGGCGTGGAGTGCGCCGCTGCTGGCGAAGGCCACGGTGCTCGCGTTGTCGTTCGCGGCAGCGCTCGTGCAGTGGCGGCGGCGGTGCTGGGTCGCGTTCGGGGCGCTGTGGTGCGCGATCCATCTGGCCGCCACCAACACCGTGCTGCCGCGTCTGGACGTCGCCAACGATCGCCAGCTGTATCTCGCGCTCGCCGGGCTCGCGTGGATCGTCGCGGTCCCGCTGACGGCGCGGACGCCCGGGCGCGACGATGGCGTCGGGCGCGTCGTGTCGGCGGCGGCGATCGCGCTGCTGTGCGTCGTGGCGGCCGCGGCCACCGTGCGACGCAACGCCGACTACGCGACCGAGGTCACGCTCTGGTCGGCCACGGCGGTCGCGTCGCCGTACAAGCCGCGCGTGTGGAACAACCTCGGCTTCGCCTGGCACGCCGCCGGCGATCTCGACGCCGCGCGACGCGCCTACGACCGCGCGATCGCGCTCGATCCGGACGATCCCCGTCCGCGCATCAACCGTGCGCTCGTCGACGCCGGCGAGGCCCCGTCGCTGCGCCAGTGACGCGGTCCGCGGTGCCCGCGCGGCGCCGGCGGGCCGCAGCGGTCAGTTCTTCTTCTTCTCGCTCGGCTTGGCGATTTCCTGGACCTTCTCGCCGGCGCGCTCGACGTCCTTGCCCAGCCCCTGCATCGTGTTGCAGGCGGACAGCACGCAGACGGCGGCGAACAGCGACGTGATCAGCAGGGCGGTCTTCATCGGTCGCGATCTCGGGTGCGGAAACGACAAGGGGTGAGAAGGCAGCGGGCGGCGTGCGCGCTCACAGCGGCAACCCGGCCGAGGTGCTCCACTGCGCCATCAGCGCGTTCGACGGGCGGGTCTCGTCGACCAGCTTGCGCGCGGTCTCGACCCCCGCCACCGGCAGGCCGGTCGGGTCGAGCTTGCCGATCTGCACGAGCACGCTCGCCTGGTCCCAGTAGATGTGCTCGTTGTAGAGCTTGTCGCCGCGGAACTTGACGATCGCCACGAGCGGGATCTCGACGTACTTCCCGGTCGGGGGCACGCCCGGCAGCATCCAGTCGATCTCGATGTCGTGCGTGAAGCAGAACAGCATCTCGTCGACCACGATGCCCTCGCCGATCGTGCGCGAGATCGGCACCAGCGTCGTGTCGGCCGGCGTCTTCGGGATGAAGTGGTACTTGTAGAAGCGCTTCAGGTGATCGTGGCCGACCCCGCCGGTGAGCGTCGGGATGTGGTTCACGTACGGCTCGTCGACCATCGTCGCCATCGTCGCGTCGACGTCGCGCGTGCCGAATTCGTGCATGCAGTGGGTGTCCCACAGCGCGCTGAAGTCGTAGTGCGGTCCCATCGCCTTGCGAAACGCCGCGATCGAGCGGTGATGCGCCATCAGCGCCGACGGCTTGTGCCAGTGCTCGCCGCCGGTGCGCGCGAACGCGTGGTCGACGCCCGGGTACACGTGGATCGCCACGTCGTCGCGGCCCGCGAACGCGGCCTTCAGCTTCTCGACCACTTCCATCGGTGCGTACTTGTCCTGCTCGGCGCAGTGCATCACCAGCGGGCAGCGGATGTTCGCGACCTCGCCGAGGTGCGCGTCGAGGCCGACACCGTAGTAGCCCACCGCGACGTCGACGCCCGCGCGCGCCGCCGCGAGGAACGCGAGCTTGCCGCCGAGGCAGAAGCCCAGCGCGCCGACCTTGCCGACCACCTGCGGCAGCGTGCGCATGTGCTTCACGGTCGCGCCGATGTCGGCCATGCCGCGGTCGATGTCGAAGCCCTGGAAGAAGCCGAACGCGCGCTGCCAGTCCTCCGGCGTGTAGCCCAGCTCGACGCCGGGCTCCATGCGCCAGAACAGGTCGGGCGCCACCACCGTGTAGCCCTCCTCCGCGTACAGGTCCGCGACCTCGCGCACGTACGCGTTGACGCCGAAGATCTCCTGACAGAGCACGATGCCGGGCCCGCGACCGGTGCGCGGCACCGCGAGGTACGCGCGGAAGCTGCCACCGTCGGCGGCAGGGATCTCGATGTACTGACCGGGGTGGGCGTGCTTCACGGGCGGACTCCTTGGACGGCGGGGGATCGGAAGGGCCGGGCGGGTATAGCGTGCCGCTTTCGCGCTCGTCAACGTGCGGCGCGACACCCGCCGCACGGCACTTCGCGCGCGCGGTGCTGTCGGTGCGTTCCCGACCCTCCTGCACGGAAGCACGACTCATGGCGATGAAGCTCGACGGCGCGGTCGCGCTGGTCACCGGAACCAGCCGCGGTGTCGGCGTGAAGTACGTCGACGCGCTGCTCGCGCGCGGCGCCGCGAAGGTGTACGCGACCGCACGCGACCCGGCCGCGGTGATCGAGCGTCACGCCGACGCCTGGGGGCCGCGCGTCGAGGTGTT
This sequence comes from Burkholderiales bacterium, assembly GCA_025459035.1. Classification (GTDB taxonomy): domain Bacteria; phylum Pseudomonadota; class Gammaproteobacteria; order Burkholderiales. The sequence goes on along the minus strand of JALORJ010000058.1, from coordinate 975 downwards.
CGGGCTCGACGTGACCGATGCCGCGCAGGTCGCCGACGCCGCCAACCGCTGCGCCGACCTGACCGTGCTGATCAACAACGCGGGCATCAACCGCATGCAGGGCTTCGTCGCGGCCCGCAGCGCCACCGACGCGCGCGCCGAGATGGCGACCAACTACTTCGGCACGCTGTCGATGGTCCGCGCCTTCGCGTCGACCCTCGGGGCCAACGGCGGTGGCGCCATCGTCAACATGCTGTCGATCCTGGCGCGCGCGACGATGCCGGTGATGGGCTCGCTGTGCGCGTCGAAGGCCGCCGCGTTCGCGCTCACGCAGGGGGTGCGCGCCGAGCTGCGCGCCCAGGGCACGCAGGTGATCGCGGTGATGCCGGGCGCGATCGACACCGACATGTCGCGCGACTTCCCGCCGCCGAAGCTCGCGCCCGAGGCCGTGGTCGCGGCCGCCCTCGACGCGGTCGAAGCCGGTGTGGACGACGTGTACCCGGGCGCGATGGCCGAACAGCTGGCGGCGGGCCTCGCGCGCGACTACCGCGCCGTCGAGGCGCAGCTCGCGAAGCGCCTGCCCGGGTAAGTCCGCGCGCGCCGCCCGCGCTGGCGAGCGGCGCCGGTGCGCTACGCCGGGTCGCGGTCGAGCGTCAGCGTCTGCGGCTGCGCTGGCGCGAGGCCGCGCGCGACCGGCCGTCCGTCGGCGAACGCCACCCAGCTCTGGCGTCCGAGATGCGGCAGCGCGCGCGCCACGGCGGCCAGTGCATCGGCGCGTGCCGCCGACACGACGATCGCCGGCACGCGCGTGTCCCCGCGCACGAGCGCCCACGCATGCGCGTCGCCGCCGCGCGCGGCGACGTCCGCCGGTCGCGGCGGCAGGCGCCGCGCCTCGAGCCAGGCATCGATCGCTTCGGGCGGCCCCGCGATCAGCAGCGCGACGGCGGCGGGCTCGGCGTCACCGGTCACCGGGGCTGCGCGCCCGTCGAACACCGC
>JALORJ010000057.1 GCA_025459035.1 Burkholderiales bacterium | reverse complement strand
GCTGCCGGTGACCGTCGCGCCGCGCAGCGTGACCGACGCCTGTGCGTCCTTGAGGAAGCTGATCTCGTCGATCTCGGTCGCGGCGATGGCGACGGCGCCGCCGGCGACGGCGCCGGTGCCGCCGGCGAGCACCGAGGCCGCGTCGATGGACACCGTGCGGGCGAGCAGGTCGACGCGTCCCGATGCCGCGCTCGACGCACCGGTGGCGAGGTCGGCCCCGGCCGCGACGCGGCGGGTCGCCAGCACGCTGCCGCTGCCGATGTCGATGGCATCCCCGGCGCCGATGCGCAGGTTGCCGCCGCGGATCGTCGAGGCGTTCAGCGTCACGTCGGTCGTGGCCGAGCCCGCCAGCATCGGCGCGCTCACGATCGGGTTCACGCCGAGCAGCATCGTCGGCGTGATGCCGGGCGGCAGCACGTCCGGCAGATCGCCGCCGGCGATCGCGGAGATGCGGCCCGGCAGTTCGGAGAGGTCCGCGGGCAGTTCGACCAGCGCGCCGATGCGCACGTCGCCGGCGGCGAACGTTCCCGTGGCGTGCGCGAGCACGCGGCTGCCGTTCTGCAGCGTGATGGCGTCGCGCGCCCAGAGGTACAGATGGCCCGAGTCGCCGGTGGAGGCGCCCGACAGGTGGGTGGCGCGGTCGGTCCCGCCGCCGACGCGCCGCGTCGACAGCGTCACGTTGTCGAGCACGATGCGCTGTTCGGCCCACAGCAGCAGCGTCGCGCCGTCGGTGAAGACATCCTGGCCGCTGCCGGTCCAGACGATCTCCGCCGGGTCGATCGCGATGCTGCCGGCGCGTCCGGAGACGCTGCCGGCGCTCGCGCGCAGACCGTTGCCGCCGTCGACGTGCACGCTGCCGTGGCCGCTGAAGGCGACCGTGCCACCGTCGCCGCTGCGTCCGGCCGACGCGTCGACGCGTGCGCCGTTCGCAAGCCGTGCGACGCCGTCGGCGATCAGGTTCGCGGTACCGCCGGACGACGCGTCGCCCGAGCCGCGCACCGACACCCGCGCCGAGTCGGCGAGCGTCAGGTCGCGCCCGGCGCGCACGCGTACCGCGCCGCCATCGAGGCCGTTCGCGCCTTCGCTGGCGACGGTGCCCGACAGCGCGACGTCCTGCGTCGCGACGATCTCGATCGTGCCGTTGTCGACGCGGATCGCGTCGGCGTTGGTCAGCCCGGCGACATTGACGACGTCGCCGAAGTCGACCCGCGCCTGCTGGAACACGGCGCCGGAGAGGACCGCGCCGGGGATGACGATGTTGGCTGCGGCGAGCTTGACGTCGCCGCGGGCGTTGATGCGGCCCTGCACGCTGATCAGGCCCGAGTCCGAGATCGGCACGTCGCCGGCCAGCAGCGCCGCGACCGCGGCGGCGTTCGGCGCGCCGCTGGTGTCGAAGAAGCTGTCGGTGAACGCCTGGGTGGGGGTGATCAGCGTGAGCGCGCCGACGTTGATCACGCCCTGCTGCCCGACCACCACCCCGTGGGGGTTGAGGAAGAACACGTTGCCGCCGATCGTGCCGCCGGCGACGGCGTTCAGCGTGCCGTCGATGCGCGAGCCGAGCGGTCCGGTGACCAGGTTGACGAGGTTCGACGCCGCGGTCGGGACATGCAGGTTGACGGTGTTGCCGGCGAACACGTCGAAGCGGTGGAACGCGTTGAAGGCGTTCGGGCCGATGACGGTCTGCGTCGTGACGTCGGTGACCGTGCCGGAAACCGTCAGTGTGGTCGCGGTGCGGCCGTCGACCACGACCTGCTGCGCGAGACCGTGTCCGGGCTGGACCGCGCAGGCGGCGGCGACGGCGGCCACGCCGGTGCGCAGGGTCCAGGGGAAGGCCGATCGGACGGGCGTGACGTGCATGTCGAGCTCCTCGGCGGTCAGGAGCCGGGTGCACGCCGGTGGCTGCACCACAGCCCGCCGCTGTGTTTGTCGTGTCGGGCCGGCGGGGCCCGCGGTCTCGGTCGAACGGCGACCCGTGTCGGGCGGATCGCAAGGCTTGTGCCGTCCGCGCCCGGCGACAGCAAGCCGGCGTGTCGCGAGGCGGGAACGCGTCCCTGGCAGCGCGCCGGTCACCTCTCCGGGGTGTCGTGGCGCCCCGACAATATAGGGCCTGAGCCTCGCGAACTGTCAGGTGTCGGTGATGGCAATTTCAGGCCACATCGGCGAACGGGCCGGCGTGCCCCCGTGTCGCCGAGCTCGGACCCGCCGTCGCCGCCGGCGGTCCTGCGGGCGCCTCGGGCGGCGCGAGACGCTTTGCTGCGGCCCGGTGACGCCGGCGCGTCGGGCCGAACGCGGGCGGGGCCGGCGCGGGCCGAAGCCGATGCCTACACGCAGGGTGCGTCGCCGACGGTCTCGGGTTCGCGGATCGCCGCCCGGGCGGCGGCGCGTGCCGCGCGTTCGCAGCGCTCGCACCAGCGGCCCTCGATCGCGGCATCGACGCCCCAGAACATCGGCGGGATCTGGGTCGGCGTCACGGCGGCGCCGCACAGGGCGCGGTCGGGCGTGGTCGCAGGGGCGAGGTGGAACTCGAACCCGTGCGTCAACGTGACGTGGCCGACGATCAGATCCTCTTGCATCCGGTGTCCTCGAGAGTGTGGCGGGCGCGACCGGCGATCGACCGGCCCCGCCGCGGGATGTTCACGGGCGGCGATGCGCCGTCGCAGGTGCGCGAACTAGACTGCCTTCATTGCGCTCCGAGCGCCATCGCGCGTCGTCGTCCGTGGCGGCGCGCCGCTTCCCGATCCACCACCCGAGACCGCATGGCCCGCAAGGACGACTACACCGCCGAGGACATCGAGATCCTCGAGGACCTCACGCCGATCCTCCACCGACCGGGGATGTACACCGACCCGGTCAACCCGAACCACGCGCTGATCGAGATCGTCGACAACGCCGCCGACGAGGGGCTCGCCGGCTTCGCGAAGAAAGTGGTCGTGACGCTGCACGAGGACGGCTCGGCCGAGGTGAGCGACGACGGTCGCGGCATTCCCGTCGACATCCACCCGAAGAAGCAGGTGCCGGCGGTGCAGGTGATCTTCACCACGCTGCATTCGGGGGGGAAGTTCCGCAAGACCGACCGCGACGCCGTGTATCGCATCGCGGGCGGACTGCACGGCGTCGGCGTGTGCGTGAGCAACGCGCTGTCGACCCGGCTCGAGGTCGACGTGAAGCGCGGCGGCGCCGCGTGGCGGATCGTCTTCGGGCCCAACGGCAAGGTCGCCGAGCCGCTGGTGCAGACGGGCCCGGCCGGCGCGCGCGAGAGCGGCACGCGCATCCGCTTCTGGCCCGATCCGAAGTACTTCGACAGCCCGAAGATCGCCGTGGGCGACCTCGCGGCGCTGCTGCGCGCCAAGGCGATGCTGCTGCCGGGCGTGCGCTTCACGCTGCGCGTGCAGAAGGGCGCCCAGTTCGAGACCACCGAATGGCACTTCCCCGAGGGCCTGCGGGGCTACTTCCGCGAGGCGCTCGTCGGGCGCGACCCCGTCGCCGAGCCCTTCTTCGGCGAGCGCTACGTCGCCGCCCAGACCGAGTCCGACAGCTTCGCCGAAGGCGAAGGCGCGCTGTGGGCACTCGCGTGGACGCCCGACGGCGAAGCGGTCGCCGAGAGCTACGTGAACATGATCCCGACGCGTCACGGCGGCACCCACGTGTCGGGGCTGCGCGAAGGCGCGTACCAGGCGATCCGCAACTTCATCGATCTGCATGCGATGGGGCAGCGCGGACTGAAGGTGGTGCCGGAGGACGTCTGGTCGCGGGCGAGCTGGGTGCTGTCGGTGCGGATGCTCGATCCGCAGTTCAAGGGCCAGGTCAAGAACGAGCTCATCTCGCGCGATGCCGTGAAGCTCGTCGCGCAGATGGTGCGCGATCCGTTCGAGCTGTGGCTCAACCAGCACGTCGACGCCGGCAAGCGCATCGCCGAACTCGTCATCCGCCAGGCGATGGCCCGGACCCGCGCCGCGCAGAAGGTGGAGCGGCGCAAGACCTCCGGCGTCGCGGTGCTGCCGGGCAAGCTGACCGACTGCGCGAGCGACGACCCGGACCGCAACGAGCTGTTCATCGTCGAGGGCGACTCCGCAGGAGGCTCGGCCAAGCAGGCGCGCGACAAGGAGTTCCAGGCCGTGCTGCCGCTGAAGGGCAAGCCGAAGAACACGTGGCAGGACCATCCGGACACGCTGTACTCGAACAAGGAGATCGAGGCGATCGCGCTCGCGATCGGTGTCGATCACCACACGCTGACCGACACGCCGGACCTGTCGGGGCTGCGCTACCGCAAGCTGATCGTGATGGCCGACGCGGATGTCGACGGCGCGCACATCCAGGTGCTGCTGCTGGCGCTGTTCTTCCGCCACTTCCCGACGCTGATCGAGCGCGGCCACGTCTTCATCGCGCAGCCGCCGCTGTACCGCATCGACGTGCCGGCGCACGGCAAGAACAAGCCGGCGCGCAAGCTCTACGCGCTCGACGACGCCGAGCTCGCGACGCTGCAGGCCAAGCTCTCCGACGAGGGCGTGCGCGCGGGCGGCATCGCCGTGAGCCGCTTCAAGGGCCTGGGCGAGATGAGCCCGGAGCAGCTCTGGGAGACGACCCTCAACCCCGACACGCGCCGCATGCTGCCGATCACGCTCGAGGACGGTCTGGAGCTGTCGACCGAGATCTTCGAGATGATGATGGCGCGCGAGAACGCGCATCAGCGGCGCGAATGGATGGAAACCTTCGGCAACCTCGTGGACGCGGACATCTCGTGAACCTCATCGACCTTCGACCCCTGCGCGCGGCCGTGGCCGCGCTCGTCGTCACCGGCGCCTGCGCCGTCCCGGCCGCCGCCCAGGAGCCCGCACCGCGCGCGACCTTCACCGAGAAGGGCCTGTTCGCGCCCGGCGACGGTCCGTTGAAGCTGCTGGCCGCCACCGACACCGTGCCGCTGAAGCTCGGCACGCGCTTCGGCTTCTGCGCCGACATCTCGGGCCTCGTCGGCGAGGAGAAGCTCGCCTTCTACGAGGTGGTGCGACATCCGCTGATGACCACCGCGCGCGGCATCGAGGAAGTCGGCTGGAACTCGCCGCGCTGGCTCGTCGTCGAGCGCGGTCGCTCGCGCTGGTGCGTGACGCACACGTTCAAGGAGCCGTGGGAGCTCGTGCCCGGCACGTGGCGCTTCACGTTGTCGGGCCAGGGCGGCGACGTCGTCGTCGGCGAGTTCACCGCGGTGAAGGCAGGCGAGTGAAGGGCCGATGACGATCGACGAGCAGCAACCCGACCTGTTCGACGCGCCGGCGGTCCCGCCCGCGGACAGCGCACCGGACGCCCCGGCGCCGACGGCAAGCGCCGCCGCGATCGCGACGCCCGCCGACCCGGAAGTGGCCGCGGCGGCCGGGGCGGCCGCCCCGGCCGAGATCTCGACCGCGGACGGCGCGGCCACCGACGCGGTCACGCCCGCATCACCGCCGGCACCGAAGTCCCCTGCCGGTGGCGGGCGCGGCGGTGGCGTGCCGCCGCACTTCGCGCCGATGAGCGGCCCGGCCGGCGATGCGTTGCCGATCGGCAAGTACGCGTCGACGCAGTACCTGCAGTACGCCATCGCGACCGTGAAGGACCGCGCGCTGCCGCGCGTGGCCGACGGTCAGAAGCCGGTGCAGGCCCGCATCCTCTACGCGATGTGGGAGATGGGCGGTCGGGCGGCGACGCCGCGCAAGAAGTCGGCGCGCGTCGTGGGCGACGTGCTCGGGCGCTTCCATCCGCACGGCGACCAGTCGGTCTACGACGCGCTGGTGCGCCTCGCGCAGGACTTCACGCTGCGCTATCCGTTGATCGACGGCGAAGGCAACTTCGGTTCGCGCGACGGCGACGATCCCGCCGCGATGCGGTACACCGAGGCGAGGCTCACGAAGTTCGCCGAGGTGCTGCTCGCCGAGCTCGACCAGGGCACGGTCGACTTCGTGCCGAACTACGACGGCTCGACCGAGGAGCCGCAGATGCTCCCGGCGCGCCTGCCGGTCGTGCTGCTGAACGGGGCGTCGGGCATCGCGGTCGGCATGGCCACGGAGATCCCGAGCCACAACCTGACCGAGGTCGCGCAGGCGGCGATCGCGCTGATCCGCGACCCGGCGCTCGACACGCGCGGGCTGCTCGCGCACATCCAGGGACCCGACTTCCCCGGCGGCGGTCAGATCATCTCGTCGCGCGACGAGCTGGCGGCGGCGTACGAGGCCGGGCGCGGTTCGGTGCGCGCGCGCGCGCGCTGGTCGATCGAGCGGCTGGCGCGCGGGCAGTGGCAGATGGTGGTCACCGAACTGCCGCCCGGCACGTCGGCGAAGAAGGTGCTCGAGGAGATCGAGGCCCTCACCAACCCGCAGCCGAAGCCCGGCAAGAAGTCGCTCACGCCGGAGCAGACGCGCGAGAAGCAGCTGATGCTGTCGCTGCTCGACCGCGCGCGCGACGAGTCCGATCGCACGCACCCGGTGCGTCTGGTGTTCGAACCGAAGTCGTCACGCACCGACGAGCAGGAGTTCGCCCATCTGCTGCTCGCCAAGACCAGCCTCGAAGGCAACGCGTCGCTCAACTTCGTGATGGTCGGGCTCGACGGCCGCCCGACGGGCAAGACGCTGCGGCAGGTGCTGGTCGAGTGGGTCGAGTTCCGCCGCGCCACGGTCACGCGGCGCACCCGCCACCGGCTCGACAAGGTGCTCGACCGCATCCACGTGCTCGAAGGGCGCCTGCTCGTCCTGCTGAACGTGGACGCCGTGATCCGCACCATCCGCGAGGCCGACGAGCCGAAGGCCGAGCTGATGGCCGCGTTCGCGCTGAGCGAGCGCCAGGCCGAGGACATCCTCGACATGCGCCTGCGCCAGCTCGCGCGGCTCGAGCACATCAAGGTCGAGCAGGAGCTCGCGGACGCGCGCAAGGAACAGACACAGCTCGCCCGCGTACTCGATTCGAAGCGCGCGCTCGACCAGGTCGTCGTGCGCGAGATCGAGGCCGACGTGAAGGCGTTCGGCGATGCGCGTCGCACCGTGATCGAGGCCTCGGCCAAGGCCGTGCTGGCCGCGCCGGTGGTCGACGACCCGGTCACCGTCGTCTTCTCGCGCAACGGCTGGGTGCGGGCGCGCCAGGGGCACGAGGTCGACCCCGGCGCGCTCACGTTCAAGGAAGGCGACGGGCTGGCCGCGCTGGTGCCGTGTCGCACGGTCGACCCGGTGGTGTTCGTCGACTCGGCCGGACGCGCGTACAGCGTGCCGGCGTCCGAGCTGCCGTCCGGCCGCGGCGACGGCGTGCCGGCGTCGTCGCTGGTCGAGGTGCAGAACGGCGCCAAGCTCGTGCACTGCATCGCCGGGCGCCCCGACACCGCGGTGATGGTGGCCGCGAGCGGCGGCTACGGCTTCGTCACGAAGATCGCCGACCTCGTCTCGAACCGCCGCGCCGGGCGCGACTTCATGACCCTCGATGCGGGCCACACGCTGCTGCCGCCGGTGAGCTTCGACGCGACGCCGCAGAGCTACGTCGCGCTCGCGTCGGCCGATGGTCGCCTGCTGCTCGTCAAGCTCGACGAGGTCAAGGTGCAGCCGCGCGGCCGCGGCGTGAACCTGATCGCGATCGACGCCGACGAGGCGCTCGCGGCCTTCACCGTCACCGACGCGGCGACGCTCGCGATCGAGGGCAGCGCCCGCGGCGGCAAGGACAAGGCGATCGAGCTGACGGGCCGCAGCCTCGGGATGTACGCCGGCAAGCGCGCGCAGAAGGGGCGCTTCCTGCCGGAGCGGCTGCGGATCGCGCGGGTCACGGGCCGCAAGACGCCACCGGCCGCGTAGGCTCGATCACGGTTGCCGCGACGGGACGGGGGAGGGCGCGACGCGATGGAGGGGTTCGGGACACCGGCGGTGATGTGGGTCGCGGTCGCCGTCGTGCTGGTGATCGTCGAGATGCTCACCGGCACGTTCTATCTGCTGATGCTGGCCCTGGGTGCGCTGGCCGCGGCGGTGACGGCGTGGCTCGGGGGGCCGCTCGCGGTGCAGTGCGTGGTCGCGGGCGCGGCCGCCCTGGTCGGTGTGGCGCTGGTGCAGCGGCGCCGGCGTGCGCGCGCCGCGACCGAGGCGCCGCTCGACATCGACGCCGGACAGACCGCCGCATTCGAAGCCTGGGTGAGCGAGCCGCAGCGGGTGGCTCGCGTGCGCTATCGCGGCGCTCCCTGGACCGCCCGGGTCGCCGGCACGGCGGCGCTCACCGAAGGCGCGCTGCTGCAGATCACCGCGGCACGCGGCAGCACGCTCGACGTCGCGGTGCTCGACGCGCCATGACGCCGACGCGCCCCTTGCGCCTTCGCTAGTTCGCGGTCGCCTGCGCCGATGGCCCGTCGCCCGCGCCCGCCGCTGTCCGCAGACGATGTCGCTGCCGCCCTCGCGCGGCTGAACCAGGCCGCGCCCGAGATCGGCGCGGCCGCAGGCAAGGGAGTTCCGATGACCGCCAAGCTGATCCTGGTCGCGATCGCGACCGCCGTGGCTTACGCCTTCGAGCCGTCGATGGGGAAGCTGTGGCTCTACATCCTCGTCCTCGGCGCGATCGTCGTGTTCGTGATCGAGGGCGTGCGCGTCGTGCCGCAGCAGAACGCGTGGGTCGTCGAGCGCCTGGGCAAGTACTACACGACGCTCGAGCCCGGCCTGAGCATCATCCTGCCGTTCGTCGATCGCGTCGCCTACAAGCACTCGCTCAAGGAAGTGCCGCTCGACGTGCCCGAGCAGGTCTGCATCACGCGCGACAACACGCAGCTCAGTGTCGACGGGATCATCTACTACCAGGTGACCGACCCGAAGCTCGCGAGCTACGGCACATCCGACTACGTGCTCGCCATCACGCAGCTCGCACAGACCACGCTGCGCAGCGAGGTCGGCAAGATGGAACTCGACCGCACGTTCGAGTCGCGCGACGAGATCAACCACAAGGTCGTGGCCGTGCTCGACGAGGCCGGCAACACCTGGGGTGTGAAGGTGCTGCGCTACGAGATCAAGAACCTGACGCCGCCCGAGTCGATCCTGCGCGCGATGCAGGCGCAGATCACGGCCGAGCGCGAGAAGCGGGCGCTGATCGCGAAGTCCGAGGGCCAGCGGCAGGAGGAGATCAACCTCGCCGACGGCGAACGCCAGGCGCGCATCCTCCAGTCCGAAGGCGAGAAGACCGCGGCCATCAACAAGGCGCAGGGCGAGGCCACGGCGACGCGGATGCTCGCCGACGCGCAGGCCGAAGCGGTGCGCGCGGTGGCGCAGGCGCTGTCGGCCGACGGCGGCATGAGCGCCGCCAACCTGAAGGTCGCCGAGAACTACGTGGCCGCGTTCTCGCAGATCGCGAAGGCGGGCACCACGCTGATCGTGCCGTCGACGCTGTCCGATCCGGCCGCGTTCGTGGCAAGCGCGCTGACGGTGATGGACCGCACCCGCGCTTCGATGCAGTCGGCGCCGCCGACCGCCTGAGCGCGCCCCGACCCGCCGACGCCGGCGCGCGCATGCGCCACGACGCACGATCGCGCCGCGACACCTTCGTCGCCCCGCGGCTCGTGCCGTGGCTGGTCGACGCGCTGGTGCCCGTCAACCGCTGGCTGTGCCTCGCCGGCACGCCCGGGCTGCGCGACGTGCCCGGGCTGAGGCGCGTGCCGGGGTTCGCGGGCCTGTGCGACGTGCGCGAGGTCCGCATCGACGTCGACGAGGAAGACCGCCTCGCGGCGCTCGTGTCGGGTGGCGACGCGGTGTTCCTCGCGCCCGTGCATCCGGAGTTCTTCACCGACTGGATGCTCGACAAGGAGCTGTCGGCGCGCTGTGCGCCGCGGATGCTCGCGTGGGCGACGCACGACATCGTCAACGGCACCGGCCGGATCGCGCAGAAGTTCTGGCTCGCCAACGGCCTGGTCGCGCAGATTCCCGGCGCGGCCGGCGCGGCGGGCAAGGCGGCGTCGGTCGATTCGGTGATCGCCGGGCGTCCGGTGCTGCTGCACCCCGAAGGTCAGGTGGGCTGGCACGCCCACCACGTCGCGCCGCTGTACGGCGGCGTCGCCGAGATGGCGCTCGAAGCCGCCTCGCGGGCGGCATCGGCCGGGCGCGGGCAGCGCGTGTGGATCGCACCGGTCGCGTGGAAGCTCGCGTTCGTGCGCGACGTCGACACCGGTCTGCATCGCGAGGCCGACCGCATCGAGCGCACGCTGAAGCTCGTCTCCACGCGCGGGCGCCGCGCCGACCCCGCCGGCCGCATGGCGGCGATCCACGCCGATCTGCTGCTGCGCGAGTCGATCCGCGAGGGCTTCGACCCGCGGGCCGACGACGGGCGCGGGGGCACGTCGCACCTGGCCGAGACCGCGAACC
>JALORJ010000056.1 GCA_025459035.1 Burkholderiales bacterium | reverse complement strand
CCATCCCCCCCCACCCCGCACAGTCCACTCCACCCACGCCCACGCACCCTGCGCGCCTCCCGCCCTCCTCCCCATGCCCCCCCGCCACCCCGAGCGCCACCGAACCACCCGAACCCCCTGGCTCCGCGCCGCCGTGCTCGGCGCCAACGACGGGATCGTGTCCACCGCCAGCCTGCTGCTCGGCGTTGCGGCGGCCGGCGCGGACACGCGGCAGTTGCTCGCGGCGGGTGTGGCCGGGCTGATCGCCGGCGCGATGTCGATGGCGGCCGGCGAGTACGTGTCGGTCAGTTCGCAGGCCGACACCGAGCGTGCGGACGTTGCCCGCGAGCGCGCCGAACTGGCGACGCAGCCGGCGCAGGAGCACGCGGAGCTGGCCGCGATCTACGTCGCCCGCGGTCTCGACCCGGCGCTGGCCGCCACCGTCGCGACGCGGCTGATGGCGCACGACGCGCTCGGGGCGCATGCGCGCGACGAGCTGGGCCTGACCGATGCGCTCGCGGCGCGCCCGCTGCAGGCCGCCGCCGCGTCGGCGCTGGCGTTCGCATCGGGTGCGGTGCTGCCGCTGGCGCTGGCGCTGCTGCTGCCGGTCGGCGTCGTGAAAATCGGCCTCGCGGCCGGGACGCTGGGGTTTCTCGCGCTGCTCGGGGTGGCCGCCGCGCGTACCGGCGGCGCGCCGGTGGTGACGTCGGTCGCGCGGGTGACGGCCTGGGGCGCGTTGGCGATGGCGGCGACGGCCGCGATCGGCGCGCTGGTCGGCCGGGCGGTCTGATCGGGTGGGGCGCGCGGCCCGGGCGCGGGCGGTCGCGTGACAATCGCGCGGTCCCTCCCCCGCCACGGCCGCCATGTCCCGTCCGCCCGTCGTCATCGATCACCTCGACCATCTCGTGCTGACGGTGCGCAGCGTCGCGGTCACCGCGGACTTCTACGCCCGCGTGCTCGGCATGCAGGTGGTGACGTTCGGCGGCGGGCGCACCGCGCTCGCGTTCGGGGCGCAGAAGTTCAACCTGCACGAGGCCGGCCACGAGTTCGAGCCGAAGGCCGCGCGGCCGACGCCCGGTGCGGCGGACTTCTGTCTGATCACCGACACGCCGCTCGAAGCCGTGATCGCGCACCTCGCCGCGCAGCGCGTGCCGATCCTCGAAGGGCCGGTGCGGCGCACCGGCGCGACCGGGCCGATCGTGTCGGTCTACTTCCGCGACCCCGACGACAACCTGGTCGAGGTGTCGAACTGCGTGGAGGACTAGTCCGGGCAGGCCGGGCGACGCCGGCCGTTCGCGCCGTCGTCCGCGATCGCAGGCTCGTGATTCGAGCCTGTCAGGTCCCCACGATCGGGGTGTGACGCGGCGAAGCGTTCGAACCGCCGTGCGTCACGCCTTGCCGAGGAGACCCACGATGACCGAAGCCCCCCTGTCCCCGTCACCCTGCCTGATCGTCACACCCGGGCGCGCGGCACTGAAGGCCCGTGCGCACAACAGCGTCGACCTGCTGGTGCAGGTCGGCGTACCTCAGTCGCCCGAGCGCGACGCACCGGCGCGCCCTCCGTGCGCGATCGCGCTGGTGCTCGACCGCTCCGGATCGATGCAGGGTCCACCGATCGAGGAAGCGAAGCGCTGCGCGCAGTTCGTCGTCGATCGCTTGCGGCCCGACGATCGGGTTGCGCTGGTCACGTTCAACACGCGCGTCGACACGCTGGTGCCGGCGCTGCCGCGCGGAGACGGGCAGCAGCTGCGCGAGGCCATTGCCGGAATCGTCGCGCGCGGCTCGACCAATCTGCACGGCGGCTGGGCAGCCGGCGCTGCAGCGTTCTCCGGCATGACACGGGGCCGACTGCAGCGCGTCGTGCTGTTGTCCGATGGCCGCGCGAACGAAGGGGTCATCGACACCGACGCGATCGTCGCGCAAGCGCGTGAATGGGCGCAGGCCGGCATCACGACGAGCACCTACGGACTCGGCGACAACTTCAACGAGGTGCTGATGTCCGCGATGGCACAAGCGGGCCGCGGCAACGCGTACTACGGCGCAACGGCTGTCGACCTGATGGACCCGTTCCGGCGCGAGTTCGATCTGCTCGACGACCTTGCGCTGCGTCACGTGCGTCTGCGCGTGCCGGCAAGCGATGGCCGACGCGTCACGCTACGCAATCCGTATCCGCTCGAGTCGGACGGCTGGGTGCTCCCCGACCTGCCCTGGGGCGCAGAGACCTGGGCAATGCTGCACATCGACGTGGACGCGACGTGCGCAGACGGCGCCGGCAGCGCGCTCGAAGTCGCACGTATCGAGGTGACCGCGACCGACGTGCACGGCGTCCCGATCGCGCTGGAGCCCGTCGTCGTCTCGCTGCCATTGACGAGCGCCGAGGCGTGGGCTGCGCTGCCCGTCGACACGACGGTCACCGGGCTGCTCGTCGAACTCGACGCCGCCGGAATGCTGGCGCAGATGTACGCGCTCGCGATCGCCGACCGGTGGGCAGAGGTGCACCGGCTCCTCGGCCAGGCGCAGGAACGCTTCAAGGATCACCCGGACGTGAGCGCCGTGCTGTCGGCGATGCGCGCACTCGCGGCCGCGGGCGATCGCGTACGTTTCGGCAAGGAGGCGATGTACTCGAGCGAGTCGTTCGGCAAGCGAATGCGTAGCGCAACACCCGATCAGGACGCAGACCTCGGGCCTACCGCGTCCTACCTTCGCTTCCGTCCGGAGCAAGGTCGCGGCGAACCGGACGGCGACGGCCCGGCGCCGAAGGACCGGTAGCCTCCGGACATGGAACAAGGGCCCGGCCGTCCGGACGACGGCATCGTCCGCTGCGGCTGGGCCGCCAGAGCCGCTGCGCTCGACCGCGCGTACCACGACACCGAGTGGGGCGTGCCGCTGCGCGACGAGCGCGCGCTGTTCGAGCTGCTGACGCTCGAAGGCGCGCAGGCCGGGTTGTCGTGGTCGACGGTCCTCGCGAAGCGCGACGGCTACCGGCGCGCGTTCGACGGCTTCGACGCGCAGCGCATCGCGCGCTACGGCGACGCCGACTGCGCCCGGCTGCTCGCCGATGCGGGCATCGTGCGCAACCGGCTGAAGATCGACGCGACCATCGGCAACGCGCGTGCGCTGCTCGCGCTGCACGACGCCGGGCGCACGCTGAGCGACCTCGTGTGGTCGCACGTCGACGGCCGGCCGCTGCGCCATGCGCGAGCCTCGATGGCCGAGGTCCCCGCGAAGACCGAGGGGTCCGATCGCCTGTCGAAAGCCCTCGCGAAGGCCGGCTTCCGCTTCGTCGGCTCGACCATCGTCTACGCGTTCATGCAGGCCGCCGGGCTCGTCAACGACCACACGACCGACTGTTTCCGCTGGGCGGAAATCGACGCGCTCGCGGCGGCAGCGTGACGCTGCACGGCACAGCCGGGATCGGCTTACCGGCGACCCGCGCGGTGTGTTGAGCCGCTTGCGCAAGTCGCCGTCTGTGGCGGCGGGGGTCGGGACCCGTGGGCTAACCTCCGTCGCACCCGTTCCGCCCGTTGCAGGCCGCTCTCCATGCCCGACGACACGCCGCCCGAAGCGCTCGATCCGCGCGAGATCAATCACGTCGCCGCGGCGCTGCATCGGCATGTGCCGCTGGCCGCCACCGCCGCGCTGACACCGCCCGCCGGGCAGCTGTCGGTACCGGCCTTCGAGCGCAGCGACCTGCTGCTGAAGCTCTACACGCCGCCGGCCGGCGGTGACCCGCAGGGGCCGCACACGCGCGACGAGTTGTACGTCGTGACGTCGGGCCACGGCACGTTCGTCAACGGCGATCGCACCCACGGCTTCGTCGCCGGCGACGTGATCTTCGTGCCGGCCGGCGTCGTGCATCGGTTCGCCGACTACAGCGCCGACTTCCGCACGTGGGTCGTGTTCTACGGCCCCGAACGCGCCGCGGCGTGAACGCCCGGCCCGCCACTTGAACGCCCCGCTCGCCGCCGACGCCATCGCGCTTGCGCCGCCAGCCGACGCCGCACCGTCGCTGTCGGTCGTGATCCCGATCTACAACGAGGAAGACAACCTGCACGACCTCGTCACGCGCGTGCACGACGCCATCGCGCCGACCGGGCGCACCTTCGAACTGATCTGCGTCGACGACGGCTCGCGCGATCGCTCGGCCGCGCTGCTCGCCGCCCTCGCGACCGAGCGGGCGTGGCTGCGGCCGGTGTACCTGATCCGCAACTACGGCCAGTCGACGGCGCTGCAGGCGGGCTTCGACGTCGCCCGCGGCGACGTGGTCGCCACGCTCGACGGCGACCTGCAGAACGACCCCGCCGACGTGCCGAAGCTCGTCGCGATGCTCGAGGCCGAGCCGGCGATCGACGCGATCTCCGGCTGGCGCAAGGACCGGCAGGACGCGCAGTGGTCGCGCAAGGTGCCGTCGCGCATCGCCAACGGGCTCATCTCGCGCGTCACCGGCGTCAAGCTGCACGACTACGGCTGCGCGCTGAAGGTCTACCGCGCCCGCGTGATCCACGACCTGCGTCTGTACGGCGAGCTGCACCGCTTCATTCCGGCGCTGGCCGCCGAGGTCGGCGCGAAGATCGTCGAGGTGCCGGTGCAGCACCACGCGCGCACCCGCGGCGTGTCGAAGTACGGCATCGACCGCACGTTCCGCGTGCTGCTCGACCTGCTGTGGATCAAGTTCCTGCTGCGCTTCCTGCACCGCCCGATCCACGCGTTCGGCGGCGTCGGTCTGGGCCTGGGCTCGACCGGGTTCGTGATCCTCGCGTGGCTCGCCATCGACAAGCTGGCGTTCGGGCATCCGATCGGCGGCCGGCCGCTGCTGCTGTTCGGCGTGCTGCTGGTGCTGATCGGCGTGCAGCTGGTCGCCACCGGCGTGCTGGGCGAGATGCTGACGCGCATCTACCACGAGCCGCAGGGCCGCCCGCAGTACCAGACGCGCCGCGAGCCGCGCCCGCTGCCGGGGCCGGCCGCTCGCGCCGACTGAAGCCGCACCGCGTGCGTGGTCTGCGCCTTGCGCTGCGCGTCGCCGCGGGTCTCGCGCTGCTCGCCGCGGCGGTCTGGATCGTCGACCCGCACCGCCTCGCCACCGCGCTGGCCCGCGTCGACCCGGCGCTCTTCGCGGCGGCGTTCGTCGTCAGCACCGCGGCGCAGGCTGCGTCGGCCGTGCGCTGGGCCGGCATCGCGCGGGCGCTCGATCTCGCGGCACCCGTCGGGCGGCTGCTGCCGATGTACTTCCGCGGCATGACCAGCAACGCGCTGCTGCCCGGCGCCACGGTGTCCGGCGACGCACTGCGCGCGTGGGAGCTGTCGCGCGCCGGCAATCCGCTGCTCGAAGCCGGCGTGTCGGTCGCGTTCGATCGCCTGTCGGGGCTGTGGACGTTGTGCGTGCTGTCGATGCTGGCGGCGCTCGCGGCCGTGGCCGCCGGGCTGGCGCTGGCCACCGATGCGCACGGGCGCGAGGTGCTGACGGCCTACGGGCTGCTGCTGGTCGGGCTGGGCGTGGCGCCGTTCCTGCCGTGGCCGCTCGAGCGGCTGGGTCGCACCGGCGTGCCGGCCGCCACGCGGCTGGCCGATCTGTGGCGGCGCTGGCGCGACCCCGCGACCGGACTGCGTCGGCGCCTGGCGCGCACGCTCGGGACCTCGTTCGTCGTGCAGCTGCTGTCGGCAGCGGCGCTGGCGCTCGGCGCGCGCGCGGTGGGCGTCGACGCGCCGTGGCTGCTGCTGTTCGCGGCGGCTGCGCCGATCTTCGTGATGGGCGCGCTGCCGCTGGGGATCTCCGGCTTCGGCACGCGCGAACTGGCGGCCGTCGCGGTGCTGGGTGCCGTCGGCGTGCCGGGCGACCTGGCCGCGGCGACCGGGCTGATCTACGGCATCGTCGCCGTGCTGCAGGGGGTGCTGTCGGCGCCGCTCTTCCTGTGGCGCCCGGCCGCGTCGGCATGACGACCGCGGCGCTCCCCGGGGCGGCCCCGCGCGCCACGCTGCGTGAGGACCTGCGGTCGCAGCCGGGGCTGCTGCTGCTCGCGCTGGTCGGCTGCATCGCGAGCTTCTGGCTCGGCCTGGGGTCGGTGCCGCTGTTCGACCTCGACGAAGGCGCCTTCACCGAGGCCACGCGCGAGATGCTGGCGAGCGGCGACTGGATCTCGACCACGCTCAACGGCCGTCCGCGCTACGACAAGCCGGTGCTGATCTACTGGCTGCAGGCGGTGTCGGTGACGGCGTTCGGGCAGAACGAGTTCGCGTTCCGGCTGCCGTCGGCGCTGTGCGCGACCGCGTGGGCCACGACCGTGTTCCTGTTCGTGCGGCGCGTGCGCGACACCCGCACCGGGCTGCTGGCCGCGCTGTTCACCGCCACGGCCGCCGGCATCACCGTGATCGGGCGCGGCGCCATCGCCGACGCCCTGCTGAACCTGCTGCTGGTGATCGCCTGCACCAGTGCCTACCTGTACCTCGCCGAGCGCGACCGCCGCTGGCTGCGCGCGGCCTATGTCGCGATCGGCTTCGGGCTGCTGGCGAAGGGCCCGGTCGCGGTGCTGGTGCCGCTGGCGACCACCTTCCTGTACTGCGCGTCGAAGCGCGACCTGCGCACGTGGGGGCGCGCGGTGTTCGACGGACCCGGCATCGCGCTGATGACCGCGATCGCGGCGCCGTGGTACGTGGCGCAGACGCTGAAGGAAGGCGACGCGTTCATCCAGGGCTTCTTCATGAAGCACAACGTCGACCGCTTCAGCGCGCCGATGCACGGCTTCGACGGCAGCGTGCTGTTCTACGTGCCGTGGCTGTTCGTCGCGACGCTGCCGTTCACCGCGCCGCTGCTCGCGCTGCTGCGCGCGCCGCGCACGCTGTGGCAAGACGACGTGTCGCGCTTCTGCCTGCTGTGGTTCGGCTTCGTCTTCGTGTTCTTCTCGCTGTCGGGCACCAAGCTGCCGCACTACGTCTTCTACGGCTACACCGGCCTGTTCGTGCTGATGGCGCTGCATGCGCACCGCCTGCGCCGCGCGTGGCTCGCGCTGCTGCCCGCGGCGCTCGGGTTCGCGGCGCTGCTCGCGCTGCCGTGGGCGCTGACCCATGTCGTCGCGCCGCGCGTGCGCGACCCGTACTACGCCGAGGCGCTCGCCACCGCGCACGACGCGTTCGGGGTCGGCTTCACGGGCAGCGTCGCGGCCGCGCTCGTGGCCGTGGTCGCGCTGATGCGCGTGCCGTTCGGCAGCGTGCCGTCGCGTCTGGCCGCGTGCGGAGTGCTGCAGGCCGGCGTGATGGCGCTGTTCGTGCTGCCCGCCGCGGGCGCCGTGCAGCAGTCGCCGATCAAGCAGGCCGCGTTGCTCGCGCGCGCCAACGGCTGGCCGGTGGTGATGTGGGGCATCGACACGCCGAGCTTCATCGTCTACTCGGGCCGGCTGGTCGAGAAGCGCGATCCGCGCCCCGGCGATGTGGTGCTCGCGAAGATGAAGCGCCTGCGCGATCGCGACGACTACGACGTGCTGTTCCGCAAGCACGGCGTCGCGCTGGTGCGGATGCGCGCCGCCGGTGCGGCCGGCGCCGCCGCGGTCGACGCGACCGCAACACCCGACGCGCCAGGCGCCCCCGGCGCTGCCCGCCCGTGATGCCGCTGCACGCGACCTTGCGCAGTGATCGTCGAGGCGGCACGGGCCGCCGATGAAGCTGCGCCCCGGGGTGCCGGCGTGGCGCAGCCCGGCGGTGTGGGCCGTGCCGGCGATCGCGCTCGCGGCGGCGCTCGCGATCGTCGCGAGCGGCAGCAACCGCGCGCTGTTCCTGCAGATCAACGGCTGGAGCCGCGTCACCGGGCCCGACCTGTGGCCGTTCGTCACCGTGCTCGGCGATACGGCGGTGGCGATCGCGCTGTTCGTGCCGTTCGCGTGGCGCCGCCGCGACGTGCTGTGGGCGCTGGTGCTCGCCGCCGTCGCCAGCACGCTGTTCGTGCACGGCATCAAGCCGTGGGTCGACGCGCCGCGGCCGCCCGGCGTGCTCGACGCCGGCAGCTTCGTCGTCATCGGCCCGGCGTGGCGCGCGCACTCGTTTCCGTCGGGTCACACCACCACCGCGTTCACCGCCGCCGCGCTCGTGTGGATGCACTTCCGCACGCCGGGCTGGCGCGCGCTCGCGCTGACGCTGGCGCTGGCCGCCGGGCTGTCGCGCGCGGTCGTCGGCGTGCACTGGCCGCTCGACATCGCCGCGGGCGCGTTCGGCGGCTGGGTGTCGGGCTGGCTCGGCAGCGTCGCCGCGGCGCGCTGGCCGGTCGGCACGCGGCCGTGGCCGCACGCGATCTTCGCGACGCTGGGCATCGGCATCGGCCTCGCGCTGATCGCCGGCCTGAAGACCGGCTACCCGACGACCGTGTCGTTCACCTTCGCGATCGGCATGGTGGCGGTGGTCGGGGCGATCGGCGGCGGACTCGAGGCGCGACGCTTCGCGCGGATGGCGAAACAGTCGAAGCGCGTGCCGCAGGCGCCCGCCCCGCCCGGCTGATCGCTGCGTGCCGCGGGCCTGTCGCCCCCGCGTGACGGCACCCGCAGTGGTCGCGCTACGGCGCGAACACCCGCATGGCGGTGAGCACGACGCCGACGGCCAGCACGGCGGCCGACAGCCCGCGCACGACCGGGCGCTCGATGCGCGAGCGGCGCAGCCACAGCAGCAGCGGCAGCACCGCGCCGACGGCGAGCGCCTGGCCGACCTCGACGCCGACGTTGAACGACAGCAGCGCCCACACCAGTCCGTCGCTCGGCAGGCCGATCTCGCGCAGCACGCCCGAGAAGCCGAAGCCGTGCACGAGCCCGAACACGAAGCTCGTGACCCAGCGATGCCGTGGGCGCTCGCGGCGCCACAGGTTCTCCGCGGCGACCCACGCGATGGACGCGGCGATCACCGCCTCGACCCACGCCGACGGCAGCTGCACGACGTCGAGCGCCGCGAGCCCGAGCGTGATGCTGTGCGCGACCGTGAAGGCGGTGACGATCTTCAGCAGCGACCACGCGTCGCCGCCGCGCAGCACCAGCGCGAGCAGGAACAGCAGATGGTCGAACCCGATCAGGATGTGCTCGACCCCGAGCGGGAAGAAGCCGCTCGGCGACGTCGGCCCGGCGGCCGGTGTCGCCGCAAGGTCGACCGCGATCTCGCGACGGTCGGGCGCGAACGCGAGCGGCTCGGCCGGCATGCCGTCGCCTTCGAGCTTCGCGAGCGTGTGATGGCCGTCGCCGAAGGTGTCGGCCAGGTCGTCGCGGATCACCAGCCGCGTCATCGGCGCCGGGCAGGCGTGGTCGATCACGATGGTCACGCCGCGACTGGCCCCCGACGTCGCGTCCGCACTGCGCGGCACCGGCGCGCACGCGCCGCCGGCGCTGGCCAGATGCACGCGCGTGGCGACCTCGGCGAGCAGCGGCGCGAAGTCGGGCGTGCGGGCGGGATCGTCGAGCCCGGTGCGCTTCAGCCACTCGGCCGGCAGCGTCTCGAGCGGCAGCGTGAGCGACCAGCGCACGGTGGTGCCTTCGACCCGCAGCGCCGCGAAGCCGGTCGTGCCGCCGGTGTGCGCGCCGGCCTGGGCGACGACCCCGGCGAGCAGCGCGACCGCCGCCAGCGCACGACCCACCGCCGCGCGCCAGCGACCGCAGGCCGGCGCCGCGTGCGCGGTCACGGCGCGATCGCGTCCTTCGCGACCGCCGCCCATTCTTCGCCGACGAAGCGCGACATCAGAAACAGCTCGGGCTTGCCGTCCAGGCGCATGTACTGCGCGAAGCCTTCGGGGTTGGTACGACCGAACTGGAAGGTCAGCACGCGCTGCCCGTCGACGTAGAGCGCCGCGGCGAGCGCGAGCGTCTCGAAGCCGAAGGCGCTCGGGTCCGCGCCGCGGGTCTCCTCGGCGCTCATCGTGCGCACCGGCCCGGCGGTGTGCATGAACTGCACGGCCATCGACAGCCGCGCCGCGATCGCCGGATCGAGCGCCCCGCCGCCTTCGCGCGACCACGCCTTGGCGCCGTCGCGCTCGAAGGCGCCGCGGCGGCCGGCGGCGATGATCTCGACGCGCTGGACGCGCTCGGGCGGGATCGCCAGCACGCCCTTGGCCTCGAACTCGACCCGCGCGCGCTGTCGCGGCAGCGCCCCGGTGATCACCATCGCGACCAGCCAGCCGGCGGCGACCAGCGCGAGCCCCGCCGCCAGCGCGCGTCGCCCGCGCGGGCTCATCGGCGCCGCCACCAGATCGCGGTGCCGATGCCGATCACCAGCAGCGGCAGCAGCACTTCGACGACGACGAAGATGCCGCGCATCTGCGCCGGCGTGAGCAGCACGAGCGGCGGCACCGGGATACGCGTCGACACGGTGGCGCCCTTCTCCTCGCGCAGCAGCCAGCGCACCGACGACAGCACGAACTCGGCGTTCGAGAGGTAGGGCAGGAACGAGTTGCTGAGGAAGTCGCCGTCGCCGACGACGATCGCGCGCAGCGGCTGCGCGCCATCGCCGCCGGGCAGCACGCC
>JALORJ010000365.1 GCA_025459035.1 Burkholderiales bacterium | reverse complement strand
CCTACGCGCTCACGGTCTCGATCTTCGGCGGCACCACCGAATACCTCGCGTTGCGCCTGAAGGACGCGGGGCACGAATCGATGTTCTACTGGTACGTCTCGGGTTGCCTGCTCGTCTCGCTGTGTGCCGTGATGCTGATGACGGACACCCGCGACCGCGATCTCGATGCCTGAGGCGCTGTTTCCATCGGGGGGTTCCATGGTCTTCACGCGATTTCCGCTTCGTCTCGTCCTCGCCCTGTCGCTGCTGTGCACCGCGGCCCTGGGCACGCCCGGCAAGTCACTTGCCGCCTGCCTGCCCGGCATGGGCTCGCTGTCCGGCAGCGTCGCCGCCGGCGGCGACCCGCTGAAGGACGCCACCGTCTACGCGTTCAACGCGCAGCGCAGCGTCGGCTACATGGTCTACGTCGTCGGTGGCCGCTACCGCGCGACCAACCTGTTTCCCGGCGACTACGAGGTGACGCTGCGCGGCGTCGGGCTCGAGTCGACGCCGGTGGCCGTCAAGGTCGCCGCCGGTGCCACCGCGCGCGCGGACTTCACCGCCCGACGCCGGCCGGCGCCGAAGCAGTACGCCGGCGGCATGGCCTATCCCGACGCGCCGATCGAACCGTACGACACGATCTATCCGCCCGGCCCGGGTCGCGACGTGCTGGAACGCACCTGCATGACCTGCCACACGGTGCAGTTCTTTCCCTTCAACGCGATCCGCATCTATCCGGGCGGCCGCACGCCGAAGGACGCCGAGGGCTGGGCGATCACGGTCGATCGCATGATGCACGGCTCGCAGTGGTCGCTGCCGGGCAAGCCGTCGTACTTCGACCCGGCGCTGGTGACGTCGGCGGAGCGCGCGGCGCTGGTCGCCTACCTCGCGAAGCACTTCCCGGCCGACGCGCCGCCGCGGCTGGTCGAGAAGCCGCCCTACGAGGTGCCGCGCGACGAGCGCGCGCTCGCGAAGGCGATGTTCGTCGAGTACCGCATGCTGAACACGAGCGAGGACCAGAACCGCCACGCGCAGCAGATCGACTTCGATCGCGACGGCAACGTCTGGGTCACCGATCGCGGCCTGCCGGGCCTCGTCAAGGTCGACCCGCGCACCGGCGAACGCCAGGACTTCCCCGGCCACGGCGGCGGGCACGGTCTCGCGGTCGATCTCGACGGCACGGTCTGGTATTCGGGCGACGTGGTGCGCCGCTTCGATCCGCGCAGCGACCTGCACGATGCCTACCAGGTCGCCGGCGACAAGGCGCCGGGCAGCAACACGCAGATCTGGGATTCGAACGGCAACCTCTGGCTGTCGCTGCTGACGACCAGCGCCCTGGGCATGTGGGACCGCAAGACCGATACGGTGCTGCGCTGGGAGGTGCCGACGCCGCGCAGCCGCCCCTACGGCATCGTCGTCGACCACAAGGACCGCGTCTGGATGGGCGGCTATCACGATAGTGGCGTCGAGATGTTCGACCCCGCCACGGGAAAGTTCCGCCACTACCCGCTGACCAAGGACTCGCCGACCAACATCCGCCGGCCCGGCGCCGACTCGAAGAACATGATCTGGGCCGCGACCTGGGGCAGCCCCGGCATGATGAAGGGCGCGCTGTACCGGCTGAACCCGGAGACGGGCGACGTGATGGAACGCCGCCTCGGCATCCCGTTCACGAACCCGTACTGCGCCGAGGCGGACGAGTACGACAACATCTGGGTGTCGACCGACAACCACCTCGCGATGTACGACCAGAAGGCCGACGGCTTCACCTTCTATCCGCTGCCGACGCGCAGCGACATCCCGAAGGTGACGATCGCGCGCGGCGGCGCGATCTGGTTCGGGCCGCGCAACGCCGGCAACTTCGGCGGCTATGGCGCGAGCGCCTCGGTGCTCTACCCGGACATGGACCGCATCGAGACGCTGGGCGCGTACTTCCATCCGCAGAGCACCGAGAACCGGCTGAGCCTCTTCAAGGGCGCGGCGGCGCCGAAGGTGACGGGCGTCTACAAGGTCTCGCCGGGCGAGTTCCAGTCCGGTCCGCCGGCGCCGAAGGCCGCCGCGCCGGTGATCAGCGGGCGCACGAAGCGCGACGACGACGTACGGCGGCTCGAGTGAGGCGGCGCGCCGGGCGGGCCGTCGTGGTGCTGCAGTGGAGTGGCGCTGCAGTGGAATGACGCTGGCGTGGCGTGATGGAACGGCAGGGGGAATCATGGACGGAAGACTTCGCAGCCTTTCACTGGCCTTCGCCGCCTGGGCAGGCCTGCTGTCGCCGGGCGCGATCGCGGCGATCGCCGGCACCGGCATCGTCACGGGCAGCGTCACCGCGCCCGCGCCATTCGTCGCGGCCAAGGTGTTCCTGCGCCACGCCGACAAGCCGATCACGTACATGGTCTACACGCAGGGCGGCCGCTACGAGGCGGTCAACCTGTTCCCGGGCCGCTACGACGTCAGCATCGAGAAGGCCGGCTTCGCGGCCGCCCGGCGCAGCGTCGCGGTCGTGGCGGAGGCGCGCGCCACCGTCGACTTCGCGCTGAAGGTCGTCGACCCGGTGCCGAAGTACGTCGGCGCGCGTGTGCTGCGCGGCACCGCGACGGCGCCGTACGAGGTGATCTATCCCGCGGGCCCGGGGCGCGCGCTCGTCGAGCGCAGCTGCGTCGTCTGCCACGGCGTCAACTTCCTGCCGTCGCTCGCGAACGATCGCGAGGGCTGGGAGGGCGTGCTCGCGCTGATGACGAACCCGGGCGCCTTCGGCGTGGAGCAGGGTGAGTCGATGTTCGCGCCCGACCTGCTGAGTGCCGCCGAGCGCGAGACCG
>JALORJ010000364.1 GCA_025459035.1 Burkholderiales bacterium | reverse complement strand
GACCGCGACAGCGACAAGTTCTCCACCGCCAACTACGGCGCGGAGTACAACGTCACCTACAACGTGACCAACAACAGCGCCTCGTGCATGCGGGTGCAGTTGGTGTTCACGGCGTATCCGGGCGGCCAGAACTGCGCCACCTACACCGGCGGCGCGGCCACCCGCCACTACGACGGCGACTTCAAGATCACCACCGCCGGCGTGACCGGGTCCTCGGTGGTGCAGGCCTACATCAAGTGCAACACCAGCACCGCCACCACGCCGTTCATTCCGGCCGGCCGGGTCACCGAGAAGGTGCTGGCCGAACGGGTGCTGGGCACCACCACCGCCAACCGCACGGTGAGCTGGAGCGTGCAGAACTTCATCCCCGGGCTGATCTCGATCCCGGCCGGGATGCTGGTGCGCTCCTCGGCGGCGTCCTGCCCGGTCTGACCAGGTCGGCGTGTCGCCTGCGACGGCCCCGCGCGAGCGGGTCCGTCGTCGTTTCGGCCCTGCCGGTCGTGCCGGCCATGCGCGATCTGGCGGCATCGGCGTGGGGTTCGCGGCGCAAACCTTCGGCACTTGCCGCGGAGGCGGTTTCCGGGATCATCCCGCCGGGGCCCGCGCGGCAACGGCTGCGCGGACAAGCACACGATCCGGAGACCGACACATGATCCGCAGCGTCACCTTCGTCCTGGCCGCGCTGGTCTGCGCCGGGACGGCGCTTCCCGCCGTCGCGCAGGCGCAGAAGCAGCCTTTCACCATCGAGCGCAGTTGGCAGATCCAGCGCATCGGCGCGCCCAGCGTGTCCGACGACGGCCGCGTCATCGTCGCGCCGGTCACCCGTTTCGCGCTGGACGAGGACAAGGCCTATTCCGATCTGTGGATATGGAACGCCGACGGCAGTGGCCAGCGCCGTTTCACCACCGACGCCGCCGCCGACGGCGCGCCGACGATCAGCCCCGACGGCAAGTACGTCGCCTTCACCTCGCAGCGCGGCGACGACAAGGCGCCGCAGCTGTACGTGATGGCGCTGGACGGCGGCGAGCCGCGCCGGCTGACCCGCATCGCCAGCGGCGTGCAGAGCCCGAAGTGGTTCGCCGACGGACGTCGCCTGGCGTTCGTCTCGCGGATCTTCGTCGACCTGCCGCTCGACGAGCAGGGCAAGCGCCTCGACGAGCGCAAGGACCGCAAGATGACCGCGATGGTCTGGGACGGCGGCCCGGTGTCGGCCTGGGACCAGTACCTCGACGAGCGTCAGTTCCATGTGTTCTCGGTCGCGTTCGATCCGGCCGCCGACGCGCCGCCGCCGGTGCGCGCGCTGACCCAGCCCAGCGGCCTGCAGTTGCCGCGCGCCGCGGTGCAGGGCACCGACAGCCTGTTCGCGATCTCGCCCGACGGCCGCGAGCTGGCCTTCGTCGCCGATTCCGACCCGGCGATCAACCTCTCGAACAACGACGTGTTCACGGTCGCGATCGCCGCCGACGGCAGCGGCGGCAAGGACGCGCGCAATCTCACCGCCGACAACAAGGCGGGCGACGGCGCGCCGCTGTACAGCCCCGACGGCCGTCATCTGAGCTTCGTGCAGCAGCGCATCCGCGGTTTCTACGCCGACAAGGGCCGGGTGATGCTGCACGACCGCCGCGCAGGCAGGACCCGCGAGCTGTTCGCCGACTGGGACCGCACCGCCGGCGGCCTGATCTGGGCGCGCGACAGCCGTCGGCTGTTCGGCGCGATCGACGACGCCGGCACCGTGCGCGTGTACGAACTGCCGCTGGACGGCGCGCCGCGCAAGGTCACCGGCGACAGGTCCTTCGGCGCGCTGGCGACGGCCCGCGACGGCAGCCTCTTCGGCCTGCGCGAGAGCTTCGTCGAACCGCCGACGCTCGTCCGCATCGATCCGCGCAGCGGCGCCGCGACCAAGCTGTCGACGATCAACGACGCGCTGCTGGCCGCGACCGATCTGGGCACCTACGAGTCGGTGACCTACAAGGGCGCGAACGGGCAGGACATCCAGATGTGGGTGAACTACCCGCCGGGCTTCGACAAGTCGAAGAAATATCCGTTCTTCATGCTGATCCACGGCGGCCCGCACAACGGCATCACCGACGGCATGGCGTTCCGCTGGAACGCGCAGGTGTTCGGCAGTTGGGGTTACGTCACCGCCTGGCCGAACTTCCACGGCAGTTCCGGCTTCGGCCAGGCCTTCACCGATTCGATCAACCCCGAGTGGGCCGAGAAGCCCTATCAGGACGTGATCAAGGCGGCGGAATGGTTCGCGGCGCAGCCGTGGATCGACCGCGAGCGCATGGTCGCCGGCGGCGGCAGCTACGGCGGCTACCTGACCACGGTGCTGCTCGGCCGCGATCATCCGTTCCGGGCGCTGGTCGCGCACGCCAAGGTCTACAACCTGTATTCGCAGTACGCGGCCGATTTCTCGGCCGAACCGCCGCGCTTCGGCGGCTTCTGGGAAGGCGACAACCGCACGGTGCTGGAGCGCAACTCGCCGCATCTGGCCGCGGCCAACTTCAAGACCCCGACCCTGGTGATCCACGGCCAGAACGACCTGCGGGTCCCGGTCAATCACGGTCTGGAGCTGTACCACACCCTGCTGATGAAGGGCGTGCCGACCCGCTACGTCTATTACCCGAACGAGAACCACTGGGTGCTCAAGCCGCAGAACTCGGTCTTCTGGTACCAGCAGGTCAAGCGCTGGTTCGACGAGCACAACGCGCCCAAACCCTGATGCGACGCGGGGCCGGGCCGGTTCCATGTCCGGAATCGGTCCGGGTCCCAGGATCGGACCGCCGGGGG
>JALORJ010000363.1 GCA_025459035.1 Burkholderiales bacterium | reverse complement strand
TATGGACGGCCCGCCCGACGACCGTCAACGAGGAGATCGCGACTTCGCGTGGGTCGCCCCATCCGTTTCACCCCTCCACCGCATTCGACGCCCTCCACCCCCGCATCACCACCTGTCCCGCCGCCGCCGCGAGCACGCCCGCGACGGTCCAGCCGGTCCACACGAACCCCTCGAAGAGCCCGGACAGCACGAGCGCCACGATCGGCACCAGCACGCCGATGTAGCCGGCCCGGGCCGCGCCGATGCGGTCGAGCAGCCGGTAGTAGGCGGCGAACGCGAAGACCGATCCGAACAGCGCGAGATACGCGACGCTGCCGATCACGCGCGCATCGAGCGGCAGCGCGAGTGACGTGCCGCGCGCGATCGCGATGACGGCGGTGGCGATGGCGCCCGCGCCCATGCTCCAGGCCATGCCGGGCAGCAACGCGACGCCGCGCGCGCTGTGGCGCACGGCGATGGTGTTGGCCGCGGTCCCCAGCAGCAGCGCGCCGACGACGAACGCCGGACCGATCCAGTCGGCCGTGCCGTCGGCAGGCCGGGTCGCACCGACGATCGCCGGCAGGAACACCGCGACGACGCCCGCGGTGCCGAGCAAGCCACCGACGGTCTCGTGCACGCGCAGCGGCGTGCGATACGCCAGACGCACGCCGAGCGCGTTGACGAGCGGCGAGGTCGCGAACGCCATCGCCACCACGCCCGACGCGATCGTGCGTTCGGCGAAGTACACGCAGAGGTACTCGAGGCAGTACAGCAGCACGCCGTGCGCGAGCACCCAGCCGAGGGCGCGCGGCGCAAGTCGCAGCGACTCGCCGCGCGCCGTGCACCACGCGGCGATCAGCACTGCCGCCACGCCCATGCGCCACGCGACCGCCGTCTCGGGCGGGATCAGGTCGATCTGGTGGCGGATGACGAGAAAGGTCGAGCCCCAGATCGCGACGCAGGTGGCGGTGTCGCGAAGGTGTCGCACGGGCCGGCGAGGTTAGCGGGTGCGGCACCACGCCGGTCGATCAGCGCAGCGGCTCGCCTCCACGCACGATGCGCTGCGCCACCGCGTACGCCATCACGTCGGGCACGCCACCGACGACTGTCACTTCGCGGATGCGGTCGTGCCCGCCGCGCAGGCGGCGCCATTCGGCGTAGCTGTACGCACCGAGCGGCGTGAAGGTGCCGCGCCCGCGGCGCGCGGGCTTGCGGATCGTCGAGCCGGTGTTGATCGGGGCGAGCTCGATGCGCGCCGCGTGCGCTCGCGCCAGCGCCAGCGTGTCGAAGCTCAGCAGCAGCTTGTCGCGGCCGCGGTTGAAGCGCGCCGCCAGGTGACCGGCGGCATCGTCGGTCGTGGGCCAGAAGAACACGCGCGCGTTCAACGCGAGCAGCCACTGCTCGGGGGTCATGCCGTCGTCGAGGCAGGCGACCAGCGCCTTCTCGGTGAGCGGCTGGTTGTCGTTGAGCGTGACGTGTCCGAGTTGCGGATGCTCCAGCCGCACGCGCTCGGGCCGACGCCGCCGCTCCAGCGCCACGCGCGCCGCGGCGGGTACATCGAAGCGGTCGAGCAGCGTGCTCGCGGGCAGCAGTCCGAAGCGGTGCAGGTTGTCGAGCGCGTCGGGCTCGGTGAGGTGATGCAGCAGCGGGTGTTGCCGCGCGAGGTCTTCGGGCGTCATGTCCGTCGGGACTCCGCCGGTGCCGTCACCGCGCCGCGCCGCGGCGCGAACATCCCGGTCGCGGCCGCGGTCCCGCTCAGGATCACGGCGCAGCCGACGAGCATCCGCCACGTCACCGGCTCGTCGAGCATCGCCATGCCCCAGAGCATGCCGGTGACCGGCACGAGGAACGTGACGAGGATCGCGGTCTGCGGCCCGGCGCGCGCGATCAGGCGGTAGTAGAGGAGGTAGGCCGCGCCGGTGCACAGGGTGCCGACGATCAGGACGATCACCCACGCGGACGTCGCAATCGGCGCATCGGGCCAGGTCCACCACGCCAGCGGCGCGACCGCGAGCGCGGCCCAGCCGAGCGAGCCTGCG
This sequence comes from Burkholderiales bacterium, assembly GCA_025459035.1. Taxonomy (GTDB): domain Bacteria; phylum Pseudomonadota; class Gammaproteobacteria; order Burkholderiales. Next base: position 779 of record JALORJ010000363.1, on the reverse strand, counting down.
GCGAGCGTGGTCGACGCGATGCCGGCGCAGCGACGCTTCGTCCACAGGCCGCCGATCGCGTAGCACAGCGCGCCGCCGAGCACCGCTGTCACCGGCAGCGCGAACTGGTCGCCGGTCACACCGGCACGGTCGCCGGTCAGCACCGCCACCCCGATCACGCCGGCCACCAGGCCCGCGACCTTGCCCCACGTCAGGCGCTCGCCGGTCCACACGCGCGCGACGACGCCGGTCATCGGCGCCGACAGCGCGCCGACGATCGCGACCAGTCCGGCGGTCAGGTGCAGCAGCGCCCACGCGATCATCACGAACGGCACCGACGAGTTCAGCAGCCCCGCCACGGCCTGCGCGAACGGGCGCTCGGTGAGTGTGCCCAGCTCGCGCCGCCACGCGAGCAGCGCCGCCACGACCAGCGCGCCGGCACCGACGCGCAGCGCGATGAACGCGAACGGTCCGAACGCCGGCACGCCGACGCGCGTGAGCAGGTAGGACCCGCCCCAGATCGTGCCGAGCAGCGCGAGATCGGCAGCGTCGCGCGCCCTCATCGGCGTCGCGGCGTGTGGCGCCGCCGCGTGCTGCTGTGGCGGTCGCTCACGCGTGACGTCGGGTGACGGCCCGCACGCTCATGCCGCCGCGCCGGCCGTGGAGTCCGGGCCGAACAGGTCGGACGTGTGCGCGGTCGCGCGCGCGCCGCGTGCTTCGCTGTCGACCGTGTGCCCTTCGAGCGCGAGCAGCGCGCGCTTGACGGGCAGCCCGCCGCCGTAGCCGGTGAGCGTGCCGTC
>JALORJ010000362.1 GCA_025459035.1 Burkholderiales bacterium | reverse complement strand
CGCGGCCGTGTCCGGGCGCGGGACCAGCACGATCCAGCCGACCAGCAGCGCGACGGCGGCGGTCGACAGCCCCGACGTCCAGCGCCAGAAGGCGAGTCGGTGCCACCACGCCTTCGCTGGCGCATCGGCGGGCGCGCTGCGCCGCGCCGGGTCGATGCGTGCGCTGATCGCGTCCCACACGGCCGGGCTCGGTGCGACTTCGGTGGCGCGGTCGTCGAGCGGCATCAGCCGCGCGGTCCACTGCTGCACCTCGCGGCGCAGGCCGGGGTCGGAGCGCAGCCACAGCTCGAAGCGCCGCCGCGCGGCGCCGTGCATCGCGCCGGTGACGTACTCCGCGGCGAGCAGGCTGCGGGCGCGGGGGTCGACGATCTTCATGCGGCCTCGGCGGCGTCCATGCAGCCGCGCAGCTTCTCGAGGCCGCGCCGCACCCACGTCTTGACGGTGCCCAGCGGCTGCTTCATGTGCTCGGCCAGTTCGGAGTGCGTGAGCCCGTGCAGGTACGCGAGCGCGATGGTCTGGCGCTGCTGACCCGACAGCTGGCCCAGACAGTCCTGCAGCGCGGCGCCGCTGCCGCGCGTCTCGAGCAGCTGCTGCGGCCCGGGGCGGTCGTCCTCCCAGCGCTCGACGATGCCGTCGAGGTCGTCGTCGGGTACTTCCATCTTCGGGCGGCGGACCCAGTCGAGCGCGCGGTTGCGAACGATCGTGGTCATCCACGTCATCGGCGACGCGCGGCTGCGGTCGAAGTCGCCGACGTGGTGCCAGATGCTCACGAAGCTCTCCTGCAGGATGTCCTCGGCCCAGTCGCGCCGGCGCACGATGCGCATCGCGACGCCCAGCAGCCGCGACGATGTCACCCGGTACAGCTCGGCGAAGGCCCGCTGGTCGCGCAGCACGCTGCGCGCCATCAGCTCGTCGATGCGGTCCGGGGTGATCACGAGAGCCTTACGGCCGCCGACGTCATTCGGATGCGGCCGGCGGAGGGGCGGCGGCTGCGTCGGCCGCCGCGGCCGCCCGGGTGCGGGTGCGGTCCCACAGCACGTCGGTGCCGCCGTGGACCCGGTTGAGCACCCGCGACAGCACGAACATCAGGTCGGACAGCCGGTTCAGGTACTGCTGCAGCAGCGGTGCGAGCGGTTGCGCGTCGCCCGCGGTGGCGGCCGCCAGCGTCACGACGCTGCGCTCGGCGCGGCGGCAGACGGTGCGGCCGACGTGCGCGAGGGCCGCGGCCCGCGTGCCGCCGGGCAGGATGAACTCCTTCAGCGGCGGCAGCGCGGCGTTGTGGACGTCGAGGGCGCGTTCGAGGGCGGCCAGGTGGGCCTCGCCGATCGCCGTCCAGCCCGGGATCGACAGTTCGCCGCCGAGATCGAAGAGGTCGTGCTGGATCTCGGTGAGCAGCGTCGCGACCTCCGCCGGCAGCGGCTCGCACAGCAGTACGCCCAGCGTGCTGTTGAGCTCGTCGACGTCGCCCATCGCCGCGACGCGCAGATGGTCCTTCGGCACGCGGCTGCCGTCCCCGAGGCCGGTGGTGCCGCCGTCGCCGGTGCGGGTGTAGATGCGGGACAGACGGTGGCCCATGCGTGCGGTCTCGGGTCGAAGGGGAGCGGTCGAGTATGCCGCGCAGCCCGCGGTCCGCGCCGGCCGCGCGCGCGGCCCGCGCTCAACGCTGGAGGTCGTCGACCTCGAGCTGCAGGTAGCGCGTCTGCGCGTTCTTGCGATGCACCGTCGCGTAGCCGGCCCAGCCGTCGTAGACCGGCAGTGCGGCCTGATCGACGGCCTCCATCAGGCTGGTGCTCATCGCGTACAGGTCGCGCACGCGCTCGTCGAGCGCCACCAGGTAGCCGCGCTGCGCCTTGACGTCGGCCAGCGTCATCGGCGGGCCGAAGCCCGGCACGATGCGCAGCGGCCGGATGCGCTCGATCTCGTCGAGTGCCGCGATCCACCCGCCGAGGTCGGCGTCGCGCAGGTCCGGCACGTGGCGGTTCGCGAGCGTGCCGCCGCCGAACAGCGTGCGTGTGCGCATGTCGATCACCAGCAGGTCGCCTGGCGTGCTGGCCCAGCCGGGATGCAGCAGCTGCAGGCGGCGGTTGCCGAGGTCGATCAGCTGACCCGGCGTCGCAAGGCGCTCCGGCACGAGCAGCACGGTGCGCTCCATCTCGGTCTCGCCGACGATCTGGCGCAGGTTCGACAGGCAGTGTTCGCAGCGCTCGCGCATCAGCGCGGCGCTCTTCTCGTGCGTGACGACGGTCGCGCCCTCGATCGCGAACGCGCCGGTGCCGAACAGGAATTCCTGCGTCGCGCGCGTGATGACGATCCACGTGATCGGCCGCGACGTGATGCGCCGGATCGCGGCCAGGCGCGCGTCGCCTTCGCGCCATGACACGCCGGTGTCGATGACCGCGACGCCTCGCTCGCCGATCACGAAGCCGCCGTTGGCGACGCGTCCGCGGTTCTCGGCGCTCGGTTCACCCGACGCGCCGAGGAACGCCCAGACGCCGGGCGCGACTTCGACCGGGACCGCCGGCGGCGCATCGTCGGCCCGGGCGGACGCAGGCGACGCGAGCACCGCGACGACGGCGGTGGCGAGCACGGCGGCGGCGAGCCGTCCGACGGCAAGACGGAGCAGGGCATGAAGCATGCGTCGACCATAGCCGGGCGCACGTGGTCGCGGGAAGGGGCTCCGTACACTCGGGCTTCACGGGGATGGAGGCGGACAGACGATGCACGCGACACCACACAGGCCGTTCGGTCGGCGCATGCGGCAGGGGCTCGCGGCGATCGCGATCACGTTCGGCTCGATC
>JALORJ010000361.1 GCA_025459035.1 Burkholderiales bacterium | reverse complement strand
AGGTCCAGCCCCAGGTCCGACTGCTTCATGCGCGTGCTCCGAGTGCGTGTCCGTCGCTACGACAACGGGATGGACGGGGAGTTGTGCAGACTTTCCCTAGCGTTCGCAAGACGGTAGGCGCGCGTCAACCGACGCCGATCGCGGTCACGAAAACTCGAGCTCGATCTTCCCAACCCGCCGCCGCACAGGCCCCACAACAATCTTCACGTCATGCCCCAGCCGCGTGACCAGTTCCAGCAGCTTCGCTTCACTGACGCCCCGAAACTGCCCGCGCGTGATACGCGACACCTTCGACTGGTCGATCCCCAGCAGCTCGGCCGCTTCCACCTGCGTCAGCCGACGAGCCTTGATCGCCCTCGCGATCTCGGCGGCAAGCTGCGACTTGCGCTGCATCTCGGCGGCATCGGGGTAACCAAGGTCGGCGTACACGTTGGTGCTGCCTTCTTCAATCGTGATCTCGGTATCGCGGGTCATCGACGTGCTCCTTGTTCGGCCTGCCATGTTTCGAAGTGCTGCTTCGCCGCCTTCAGCCTCGCATGGATCAGGTCCATGTCTTCCTTCGGTGTCTTGATGCCGCTTCGGGACTTCTTCTGGAAGCAGTGCAACACGTAGATCCAGCCAGCGAACTTCACGGTGTAGACCGCGCGGTAGGTGCTGCCGCGATCGTCCTCCACCACCTCGAGCACGCCGGCCGAGCCGAAGCCCGTCAGGACTTTCGCATCGGGGTGCTTGCTACCCGCCTGCGCGAGGTCGATCGCATGGCCGAACAGGTCCTGGACGTCGTCGGGCATGGCATCGAGGTCGCGCTTGGCGGAGCCCACCCACCTCAACGGCTTGCGCGCCTGCTTCGACATCGGGCCACTATGCCGACGTTGGCATACGACCGTCAACTGCGCCGCCGAGGGTGGCCGCAGCCACGAGCCCGGTGCCCGAGCGGCAACGACGAACGTCGCCGCAAGGCTGCGTCCATCCGGGAGTCCTCCGCTACGACGCGTCGGCGAACAGGTGCTTGCCCGCATCGGTGCTGGCGTCCCGCCGCGGACCGCCAACCCCACCACGCTCCACCACCCCCGCAGCCGCCTTCGCCGCCTCCCTCCGCAGCTTCACCTCGTCCAGCGTGATCAACACCCGATCCCGCATCACCACCCGCCCGCCGATCACCACCGTCTCCACCTCCGCCCCGGTCGCCTGGTACACCAGCGCCGACGCCAGATCCTGAAACGGCGCCAGCTGCGCCAGATCGATCACGATCAGATCCGCTGCACGCCCGACCGAGATCGCACCGACCTCCGCATCGAGCCCCAGCACCCGCGCGCCGCCGCGCGTCGCGATCGCCAGCATCGTGTCCGGCGACACCGCCGTGCCGTCTCGCTCGCGCAGCTTCGTGACCATCGCGCCGGTGCGCATCTCGGTGAACATGTTCACGTGGTCGCTCGCGTTGCTGTCGTCGGTGCCCAGACCGACGGTGATGCCGGCGGCGAGCACGTCGCGCAGCGGCATCACGCCGTCGGCGAGAAACGCATTGGTCGACGGCTGCCACGTGATCGACACGCGCGCCGCGGCGAGCTTGCGCAGCTGCGGGGGTCGCAGCCACACGCAGTGCGCGGCCACGAGCTTCGGTGACAGCAGTCGGTGCTGGCGCATCCAGTCGACGACGTTCACGCCGTCGATCAGCACGTCGGCCTCGACCTCGGCCAGGTGCACCATCAGCCGCGTGTCGTGCGCCTCGACCAGGTCCACGGCGCGCCGGAACGCGCCGGGCGTGACGAAGTGCGGCTCATTGACGCCCGCGCCGATGCGCACGAGCGGGTTGCGGGTCGCGCGGCGCGCGATCAGCGCCTCGATGTCCGCCAGCGCGCGCCCGGCCGGCTCGCGGTTCGCGCGCAGCGCGCGTGGCGGCGCATCGGAGAAGTTGCGGAAGTAGAGCGCCCGCAGGCCGGCGGCGTCGATGCCGGCGAGCGTCGCCTCGACCAGATCGGCGCGATTGCCGAAGTCGGTGCTGTCGCCGATCGTGGTGATGCCGCTGCGGATCGCCTCGGCGCAGAACAGGTTCGACGCCACCAGGGCGTCCTGCGCGCGGTACGCCGGCAGCGCGCGATACATCAGCTGCTCGAGCCAGTCGTGGTAGCGCAGCCCGTCCGACAGGCCGCGCATCAGCAGATGGATGCCGTGGCAGTGCGCGTTGACGAAGCCGGGCATCACCAGCTTGCCGGTCGCGTCGATGACCTCGCGCGCCTTCGGTCGGCGCTCGCGCGTCAGCCCGACGATCCGGCCGTCGCGCACCAGCACCGTGGCGCGCAGTGTGTCGCGCGCGTTGCGCACCATCGGCACCACGGTGCCGCCGACGATGGCCAGGTCGACGTCGGCGCCGGGGGCGCGGACCGCCCGCGCCGATGGCGTCGGCCGGGTCACTTCACCCGCGGCAGCAGGCTGCCGTCGAACATCTTCGCGGCGTCGACCCGCCGCGCGGTCATCTTGTTGTCGTGCAGAAACTTCGCCAGCTCGCGCGTGCCGTCGACCACCTTGCCGGGCTTCGCGTCGGTGCCGATCAGCGTGGCCGAGTCGGCCAGCGTGTAGAGCCGGTCCTTGTTCATCATGTCGCGCACCGCGGTCGGTTCCTGCTCCAGCGCCTTGGCCACGATGCGCGCGGTCTCGTCCGGGTGCGCCTGCGCCCATGCGGTGCCCTTCGCGAGCGCGCCGAGGAACGCGACCAGCTCGGCCTGCTTCGACCGGACGGTGGCCGGGCGCACCGCGACGGCGTTGATGATCAGGTCGGGCGCGTCGCGGGTGCTGTAGAG